>JAVHWE010000573.1:0-5167 GCA_032160285.1 Micromonosporaceae bacterium
AGCTCGCCGACCGAGAAGTCCGCCCCGAGGAGGGCGGCGGCCCGCAGCACCTCGCGGACCGGCGCGGTGAGGAACTCCAGCCGGTCGGCGATCGCGGCGGCGAGCGAGTCCGGCCCCCGGCCCACGGTGACCTCGACCCGCCCGTCGTCGACCGCCAGCGCGCGGCCGCGGATCAGCGCGTCGATCAGCTCGGTGAGGTAGAGCGGGTTGCCGGCCGCGCCGGCCGCCAGCCGGAGCAGGCCGGGGCCGGGTGTGCCGCCGGCCGCCCGGGCCACCAGTTCGGCCGCGTCCGCCTCGGACAGGCTGTGCAGCCGCAGCCGGCCAGCCGGTTCGATGACCCGGCGCAGCGCGGCGAGGTCGTCGCGGCGCGGCACCGGCCGCGCGATGCCGATCAGCAGCAGCGGCAGCTGGCGAGCCGCGCGCGCCAGCCGGCCCCAGGCGACGACGGTGGCCGGATCGGCCCACTGGAGATCATCGAGGACCAGCATCACGGGCCGCGCCCTGGACACCTCGTCGACCAGGACGAGCAGCCGCTCGGTGGCCGTGGCGACCGGATCCACCCGGTTGCCCGGGGCCGCTTCGGATCGCAGGATCTCCATGATCTGCGCCCGGCCGCGCCCGGCGGCACCGTTCGTGCCGCTGGCTTCGGCTCCGTCGGCGCCGGCCGTGCCGCCGGCGTGGTCGCGGCCGTCGAACGCGTCGAGCAGCGGGAGCAGCGGGAACGCCTGGCTCAGCTCGTCGCAGGCGCCGGCGAGAACCAGGCAGCCGGCCCCGCGTGCCTGCCGGACGGCGTGGTTGACCAGCGTCGACTTACCGATGCCGGGTTCGCCCTCCACCAGCGCGGCGCGGCCCCGGCCGGCGACGAGTTCGTCGACCCAACCACCGACGATGTCGAGTTGACGTTGTCGGCCGATCAGCCGTACAGCGAGCAGTGTGTCAGCCACGTAGCGCAGCGTACCTCGAAATCCATATGGAGAAACGCCAGGTGGCTGATTGCAATGTTCATACTATGTAGCTCGCTATTTCGGTAAACCAAAAGAATGGCCCACGAGCCCCCGGCGGGGTCATGGGCCAGCGTTAGTCCGCAAAATGTCCGGTGCACCGGGCACCATTTCCCGGACTGTTAAAAATATGGCTTGTCAGCCACCACACTTACGTTCCGTTAACCATGGCGTAATCATGAGTTCACTTGGTGTGGTCATGCTGGCGACCACCTGGCCAGGTGCTCCGCAGTACCCGCCTCACCAGGGAGAACCCATGCGGATCAAGCGCAACGCGCCCGGCTGCGTCGCCACCGCGGTGGCCGCCGGCGCCCTACTGATCGGCTCATTGGGCGCTGTCTCCACCAGCGCTCGAATAAGCGCACCGTCGTCGGCGACATTCAGCGCGGTCGCCCATACGGCCACCACCAGCCCGGCCGACAATTCCACGCCCGATACCCATCACGACATCTGATCCTCCGGGCCGCAACCGGCGATTGACCGACCGCTGCCGCGACCATTCTCCGGTCGCGCGTCCGGCCACCGGTACCGCCAGTCCACGAGCCACGACAAGGTCGTCCGACGTAGCAAAATCAGTCGATCAGAAACCGGTTGTCGCTCGCGGGCCGTGACCCGACGTCGTCCAGACTCCACTGCTACCCGTGCGGAAACATCCGCCACCTGGCGTAGCTCCGAACGCCCGCACCCGGCGGCCGGGGCCAAAGGCGACCACCGGCCGGGCACAATCGGCGGGTACCGGTGGCAGCTTTCGACATCGACACCTTCCGGGCCGGCCCCTCACGGTCCGCGTCGCCACCGACGGACCGACCGTGGGCCCCACCCGGTACCGGTGGAAGGAATCGCTGTCTGCATCCGTACCGGTTCCGGGGCCAGGCTGCTCAGCCGGTTCCTCGGGGCCGACGAGACCCGCTCGGGCATCCGTCAGCCCGCTTCCCGACACCCGCGCGTCCCGGCGTCACCGACCTGTCCATAATCGACAGCCAGGACATCGACAGCCGGGACATCGATGTCGTCCGCAACCGGGAACCGACGAGGGGGTCACGATGGGCGCCGGTCGTATGGTCGCCGCCGTGACGGGCATCGTACTGATCACCGTCGCGAGCGCGCTGACCGTCTGGACGACCCTGACCGGCAAGGACATGAGCTCGGTCGGCGTCAGCGGCATGTTCGTCGTGGGCCTGCTGCTCACCCTCGCCGGCCTGTTCGACCTCAAACCGTCGTCGCTGGAGTTCGGCAAGGACGGCATCAACCTGCAACTGGTCGCGGAGGCGGTGAAGCACGTCAAGGACTCGGCGCAGGAGGAGGCCTCCAAGGTGGCGGCTGACCCGGAGGTCAAGAACGCCGTGGTCGGGGCCAAGACCGCCGGTGACGCCCAACGGGTGGCCGCGGACATCACCGAGCGGATCCTGCACGCGATGCCGGCCACCGCCGACCTCACCCGCAAGGCGATCACCTCGCTGCGGTAGCGCCGCGACTCCGACGGCGTGGTCGACGGGTGATGGCCGGCACCTCCCGACCGCCGGGGCGACGGCGTACCCGGGTACTGAATACACCCAGCCCAGCGGCGCGATCCAATCCCGATGCCGGGACAGCCGTATTTCCGCCGTCGAGCGCCGATATCATGATCTGCTGAGCCGGTCCACGCCGGTCCCAGGCCGGTGGGCGGCGCAGATCGGAGCGGTCATGGATACCTGGCAGATGATCCGGCAGGAGCGGGCGTCGCTCGCGGACGCCCTGGCCGCCCTGCCGGCCGACAGTTGGGACCGGCCGTCGCTGTGCCCGGACTGGAGGGTACGGGAGGTGGTCGGGCACCTCATCTCCACCGCGACGCTGACCCCGGCGACGTTCCTCTGGGGACTGGCGAGCAGCGGCTTCCGGTTCCAGGCGATGGGCGCGAAGAACATCCGGGCGGTCACCACCGACCGCTCGACCGCCGACCTGGTGGCGATGTACCGGTCGCGGGTCGACTCCCGCAGCGCACCACCCGGACCGACCGCATCCTGGCTCGGCGAGACCATCGTCCACGGCGAGGACATCTTCCGGGCGCTGAACGGCTACCGCCAGCACCCCGTGGAGAATGTCATCGCCGCCGCCGACTTCTACAAGACCAGCAACCTGCTGATCGGAGCGAAGACCCGGATCGCCGGCGTACGCCTGCGGGCGACCGACGTGACCTGGCAACACGGCGACGGACCGGAGGTCGCGGGGCCGGCCATCGCGCTGCTGCTGGCCATGACCGGACGGCAGGTCGCGCTCGACGACCTGACCGGCGACGGCGTCGCCGTGCTCCGCGACCGCGGCTGACCGACGGGCGGGCCGGGTACCGGCAGCCTCGGCATCGACGATGGCTTAGCGTGGTCGGCATGCGGATCGGGTTCGGATTGCCGGTGTCGGGGGCGTGGGCCACCCCGGCGAACGTGGCGACATTCGCCAGCCGGGCGGAGGAGCTCGGGTACGAATCGTTGTGGACCTTCCAGCGGCTCCTGGTCGGTACCGACCAGGACCTGGCCGGCGTGTACCGCAGCGTGCTCGATCCCCTCGTGGCGCTTGCGTTCGCGGCGGCCCGCACCTCGCGGATCCGGCTCGGCGTTGCTGTGATCAATTTTCCGTTCGTGTCCCCCACCTACCTTGCCAAGCAGGCGGCCAGCCTCGACGTACTCTCGGGCGGCCGGCTCGACCTCGGTCTCGGCGCCGGCTGGTCACCGCCCGAATTCACCGCGGCCGGCGCGTCGACCGCCCGCCGCGGCGCCCGCGCCGAGGAGTACCTTGCCGTGCTGCGCACGCTCTGGTCCGACGAGGTGAGCGCGTTCGACGGCGAGTTCTATACCGTGCCGCCGAGCCGGATGCGGCCGGTACCCGTCCAGCGGCCCGGACCACCCGTCCTGCTCGGCGGTGTCGCCGAGGCAGCCCTGCGGCGGGCCGGCCGGGCCGCGGGCTGGGTCAGCCGCAGCGGCACCGACCTGTCGCGGATCGCCGACGACATCGCCGTGGTCCGGGCCGGCGCGCGGGAGGCCGGCCGCGACCCGGACCGGGTACGGGTGGTGTCCCGCGGTGTGGTCCGCGTCACCGACTCCCCCGCCGGCACCGACCGACCATTCCTGGCCGGCTCGTACGAGCAGATCCGCGACGATACCGAACGCCTCGCCGCGGCCGGGGTCACCGAGCTGTTCTACGACCTCAACTGGGACCCGCTGGTCGGCGACCCGGACGCCGACCCGGAGGCGGCCACCGAACGTGCCGACACGATCCTCCGCGCACTCGCCCCGCCGGGCCGCCCAGCTACTTCGCGGACCTGACGTCGACTACTTCGCGGACCTGACGTCGACCACGAAGCGCAGCGCGCCGGCCGGGGTGCCTTGGCCGGCGTTGTCGCCGTACGCGAGGTTGGCGGGGATGTCGAGCTGCACCCGGCTACCCACCTTCACCCCGATCAGACCCTGGTCCCAGCCGGGAATCACCTTGCCCTGGCCGATCACGAACTCGATTGGCTTCCCGTCCGTCCAGGAGGAGCCGAACTCCTTGCCGTCGGCGTACGTCACCCCGACGTAGTTGACCGACAGGTTCTGGCCCGCCTTCACCGCGCTGCCGGTACCGGGGACCAGCGTGGTGACCTTCAGCGCGGTGAGGTCACCCGTGCCGGCGCCGACGGTGGGCTTCGTCGCCAGGGCGGCCGGCAGTGCCCCGGCCTTCGGCGTCGCCGCCTTCGGCTTCGACCCGGAGCGGCTCACCACGATCACCGCCACCAGCGCGATCACGATTACCGCCGCGACCGTGCCGATGGTCAGCCGCTTACGGCGGACCGCCGCGGCGCGCTCGGCCGCGGCCTTGCGGACCGCTTCCCGCCGCGCCTCGCGGACCGGCGAGCGGTGCTTCGTGCCCGGGCCGGTGTTCACCGTCGGCACCCGGCCTCCGGTCGGCTTGGTCGCACGCTGCCGTCCATCGCCGCGATCGCTCACCGGCCGATCTCCTCACTTGCCGAACGGGCGGGTAACCATCAGGACCGTGAGGACCACGAGAATCGCCATGACCAGCGCGCCGGAGCCGATCACCCGACCGGCGATGCTGTCGAGCCGCTCCTTGGTGGCCAGATCGGTCGCGGTGGCGGGCGTCGTCGGCGCGGGCGTGTCGTCGTCGTCCGACGCCGCCAACGGCCGCTCCAGCACCCC
>JAVHWE010000020.1:0-2898 GCA_032160285.1 Micromonosporaceae bacterium
AGTACCGATACCGGGCTCGACAACGCAGTAGACACGTTTCGCCGGTAGGCGGCCCGAGGCCCGCCCTTGTTCGTCGTGCGTCCTTCGCGGCAACGAGACCGTCAATCACGCAAACATCTTCGTGACCCCGTCATCGCCGCTGCCCATCGACGCGCGATCTACCGAATCCGTGACGGCGTCCGGACGCACATAGCGTTGGCAATCTGTCAACTTCGGACGGCCGACCGCAACGCCCGGCCCGGCGGCTTCGCCTGGTACGGGCTTCGCCCGGTAACGGGCCGTCAGCAGCCGGGGAGGCGCTCCACCAGGTACCGCTCGACGGCGTCGAGCGAGACGCGTTCCTGGGTCATGGTGTCGCGGTCGCGGATCGTCACAGCGTCGTCGGTCAGGGTGTCGAAGTCGATGGTGACGCAGTACGGGGTACCGATCTCATCCTGACGGCGGTAGCGACGACCGATCGCGCCGGCGTCGTCGAACTCCACGATCCACCGCTTACGCAGGTCCGTTGCCAGGCCCTTCGCCTTCGGGGACAGATCGGGGTTACGCGACAGCGGGAGCACGGCCACCTTCACCGGCGCCAGCCGGTGGTCGAAGCGCATCACCGTCCGCTTGTCCACGCCGCCCTTGGTGTTCGGTGCGGTGTCCTCGTCGTAGGACTCCAGCAGGAACGCGAGCACGGCACGGGTCAGGCCGGCTGCCGGCTCGATCACGTACGGCACCCACCGCTCACCCTTATCCTGGTCGAAGTAGGACAGGTCAACACCGGAGTGCTTGGAGTGCGTGGTGAGGTCGAAGTCGGTCCGGTTGGCCACACCCTCCAGCTCGGAGAATTCGGTACCGCCGAAGCGGAACCGGTACTCGATGTCGACGGTGCGCTTCGAGTAGTGCGACAGCTTCTCCTTCGGGTGTTCGAAGAAGCGTAGGTTCGCCTCGGACAGACCCAGATCGGTGTACCAGTTCCAGCGCTCCGACAGCCAGTACTCGTGCCACTCCTCATCGGTGCCGGGTACGACGAAGTACTCCATCTCCATCTGCTCGAATTCGCGGGTACGGAAGATGAAGTTGCCCGGGGTGATCTCGTTGCGGAAGCTCTTGCCCACCTGGGCGATGCCGAACGGCGGCCGCTTTCGGGCGGACGTCTCCACGTTCTTGTAGTTGACGAAGATGCCCTGTGCGGTTTCGGGGCGCAGATAATGCAGGCCCTCGTCGCTTTCAACCGGACCCAGGTAGGTCTTCATCAATCCGTTGAACATCTTCGGCTCGGTGAAGGTGCCGCGGTTGCCGCAGTTCGGACAGGCGATCTCCGACAGGGTGAACGTGGTTGCCTCGCCGTGCTTCTCGCGGTACGCCTCCTCCAGGTGGTCGGCCCGGAATCGCTTGTGGCAGGACTGGCACTCCGTCAGTGGATCGACGAACTCCGCGACGTGGCCGGACGCCACCCACACCGGGCGGGCCAGGATGACGGCCGAGTCCAGGCCGACGATGTCATCGCGCTGCTGGACCATGGATTTCCACCATTGACGACGGACGTTGTCCTTGAGTTCGACGCCGAGCGGGCCATAGTCCCAGGCCGAGCGGGTACCGCCGTAGATCTCGCTGGACGGGTAGACGAAACCGCGGCGCTTGGCGAGACTGACGACGGAATCGATGCTGTCGGCGGGCATGGAATGGTCCTCCTACGAACGTCGTGCCGAACGCCCACCGGCCAGACGTTGGCGCCGGCTGGCTGTCGGCGATGCTCCGGGCCAGGATGAGACAACGCAGCCGGCCCGGCGGTCGAATCTACGGTGTGCCACTGAGCAGACCAACGGCCCGGCAAGACTATGGTTACCGGCGCGCGGCCCGCACCCACATTAGCCTGGCCGGCGGCTCCCCCACCTGGCCGGGGCGGCGCAACGAGCCAGGCGCAGCGAAACTGGCCGGGGGCTGTGCAACCGGCCGGGGGCTACGCAACCGGCCGGGGGCTACGCAACCGGCCGGAGGATACGCAACCGGCCGGGGCCGGCCCGCGCAACTGGTCGGGGCCCGCCCGCGCGCGGGCACCACCGCTCAGACGCCACCACAGATGAGCAGGTCCTGGCTGCCCGCCTGCTGGGCCAGCCGGTACCGTCGCCGCGCCGTGGACCCGTCGGCATAGATCACGTCGGCACCGACCGTGATGGTGGCGCTGATCACCGGCTTGTCGAGCCGGAACGACTCCGGTCGGGGCTGCGCCTGCTGCCGCCCGGCGAACTCGCCCTGGCTCGTCCGCCGGGTGAGGTCCGGGCAGAGCTGCGCGTACGCCTTCTCATAGTCGGCCGTCGCGAGCGCGTCGAGGTAGGTGCGCACCGTCGCGGTCGCGTTCGCCTCGACCTGGCGGGTCGTGGTGACGGCGAACAGTCCGACGCCGAAGACACCGCCGGCACAGCACACGACGAGCAGGAACGCGCCGATGCCGAGGCCGAGCCACAGGCCGCGACGGTTACGGTCGTCCGGTGGCGCGGTGAACGGCGGCGTGACCCCAGGCCCGGGCGGCGGCAACGGTGGGCCAGCCGCCGACAACGGCACCGGTGGGCCAGCCGCCGACGGCAACGGTGGGCCGGCCGCCGGTGGGGGGCCGATCGCGTCGGGTGCGCTCATGCCGGCGACCCCGGCCCGGCATCACTCCTACCGTCGGCGCGGTCGCTCGCGGTGATCACCACGCCTCCGGCCGGTTCGGCGCTGGCGAGGACCTCGAACGCCGACGCCTCCGGGAGCGAATCGGCCAGCAACGGTGTCGCGTGCAGCTTGACCTCGTACGACGACAGCGCCCGCCGGTACGCCCCGACCGACTCCCAGGTGGTGACCAGGCACCACCGGTCGGGTTCGTCCACGGCCCGGGCCAGCCTGCCGTCGACGTACCCGGGCCGGGCGGCGAGC
>JAVHWE010000032.1:0-12684 GCA_032160285.1 Micromonosporaceae bacterium
ACGCCACCGGCGACCACCCAACCGCCGCCGCCACCCTCAAACAGGCCCTCAGCCTCTTCCGCGACGTCGGCGACCCCGACGGCGAAGCCGAAACCCACAACCACCTCGGCCAACTCCACCTCGACGCCAACGAACCCACCGCCGCACGCCAACACTTCACCACCGCACTGACCATCGCCCAACGCATCAACACACCCACCCACCAAGCCCGCGCCCACGAAGGCCTCGCCCACTGCACCCTCCACGACGAACACCACACCAACGCCACCACCCACCTACACGAAGCCCTAACGATCTACCAACACATCAACTCCCCCCACACCACCCGCGTCCAAACAGCCCTCCACCACCAACAACGGTGAACAACGGCCGTAGCGACGGATGTCCCAGCCAGAAACCTCGTGCCTGCCTGAAAAGCTAACGGTCGAAGACCCGCTCGACGACGTCGGCCTGGACACGGCAGCCACCGTGGTCGGCAGTCCGGTGACGGTGCGACCATGGTCGGGTGTCGTCCCAGAAGTTCCGGTACAACGCGGCGGTCACCATCGCCGCCGCCGTCGCGCTCATCGGCACCGTCCCGCTGGCCACCTCCCGGGCGTACCTGCTACCACTGATCGCGGTACCGGTACTGATCGGCGCATGGGCCTGGCGGGCCGGCACCGACGTCGGCCCGGCCGGACTGACCGTCCGGGCACTGCTCGGCTCCCGACTCGTACCATGGTCGGACATCGCCGCGCTGGTGCGCGCCGGCCGCGGCCGGTCGTACGCGGTACTGACCTCAGGAGCGCGGGTCCGACTGCCGGCGGTCGGCGCCACCGAGCTGGCCAGCATCACCCACTCGGCAGGCCCCGACCTCACCGCGGAGCCGCAACCGTCTCAGTAGCCACCAGTCACCACGTTTTCCAACGGTTCGCCGGCCGCGTACCGACGCAGCTGTTCGCCCACGAGCCGGTACGCGCGCGGCAACAGACCGTGTACCGCGCCGCCGACATGCGGCGTGAGCAGGACATTCGGCATGCCCCACAGGGGGTGTCCGGCGGGCAGCGGCTCCGGCTGGGTCACGTCGAGCGCGGCGGCGATCCGGCCGGTGGCCAGCTCGGCGGTGAGCGCCGCGGTGTCCACGACGGGGCCGCGCGAGGCGTTCACCAGCAGCGCACCGTCCGGCATGCCGGCCAGGAACGCGGCGTCGACCAGACCGGTGGTGGCCGGGGTCAGCGGCACCACGAGCACCACGACATCGGCGTCCGGCAGCAGCCGGGGCAGCGCGTCGACGCCATGGACGCCGTCGCGGGCGCGGCGGGCGACCAGGGTCAACGACACCTCGAACGGCTCGAACCGGCGGGCGGTCGCGGTACCGATGGAGCCGGCGCCGACGATGAGGATCCGCTTGCCGCTGAGTTCGTCGGTTCGCTGCGACGACCACTCCCCCCGCTCTTGGGCGCGCACGAACGTCGGGAACGACCGCAGGTACGCGAGGGTCGCGGTCAGCACCCACTCCGAGGTGGACGAGTCGTGCACCCCGCGGGCGTCACACAGCGTCACTGCGGCCGGGACCTGGCCGGTCCACATGTCCGCTCCGGCGGAGAGCAGCTGCATCACACGTAGCCCGGCCGCCCTGGCGAGCAGCCGTCGGGGGCCGCTGCCCGCCCACATCGGCGGCACCCAGAATTCGAGCGTCACCGGGTCGGACGGCGGGTCGACCGAGCCACCCTCGTACACCTCGAGGTCCACACCCGCCGCCAGGTCGCCGATGAGGGACCGGCCAATGTCATGGGGTATCCACGCCTTCACGGGACAGACCGTATCCCCCGTACCAGCCGGCGGCCCCGGCTGTACCGGAGGCGCGGCGCGGGCCCGCTAGGGTGGACGGCGTGAGCGCCCCCGCCCCCGAGTACCCCGCGTGCGGCAGCCTCGGCTCCACCCGGGCCCGCCCCAGCCCGGCCCGCAGGTGGCGGGGGCTGGCCGGCACGGTGGCCGCGACGATCCTCGCAGCAGGCTGCTCGTTCGGCGCGCCGCCGCCCGACCAGGCGGGCTCGCCGCCCCGACTGCCCACGCCGTCGTCGTCGGCCAGTTCCGAGGCGCAGAACCTCGGCGTGGTCAGCACGGTCCTGGCCAAGCACCTCGAAGTTCCGTGGGGAATCGCATTCCTCCCGGACGGCACCGCGTTGGTCACTGAGCGTAATAGCAAGCGACTGCTCAAGGTCGGCCCGGACGGTCAGCCGGAGGGGCTGACCGTGACCCCGGCACAGACCATCGACGATGCCGTGCCCAACGGCGAGGGCGGGCTGCTCGGGGTGGCGGTCTCCCCGGCCTACGCGACAGACAAGACCATCTTCGTGTACTACACGACGGCGTCGGACAACCGCATCGCCAGGCTGACCCTGGGCGGCAAGCCCGAACCCATCGTCACCGGTATCCCGGCCGGGCCCAACAACGACGGCGGCCAGCTCGCGTTCGGCCCGGACGGCATGCTCTACGCCGGTACCGGCGACGCGACCCAGCGCGACAGCGCGCAGGACACGAACAACCTCGGTGGCAAGATCCTCCGGATGACCCCGGACGGCAAGCCGGCCCCCGGCAACCCGTTCCACAACCTCGTGTACTCGTACGGGCACCGCAACGTGCAGGGGCTGGCCTGGGACGCGGCGAAGCGGATGTACGCGACCGAGTACGGTCAGGACACCTGGGACGAGATCAACCTCATCGAGGCCGGCAAGAACTACGGCTGGCCCAGCGTCGAGGGAATGGCCCACGACGCCCGGTTCACCGATCCGATCGTGCAGTGGAAGCCCGCGGAGGCGTCCTGTTCGGGTGCCGCGGTGGTCGCCGGACGGGTGCTGGCCGCCGCCTGCCTGAAGGGCGAGCGGCTGTGGCTGACCCAGCTCACGGCGACCGGTGCGATCTTCGGGGCGCCGAGCCCGATCCTGGTCAACGCGTACGGTCGGCTGCGCGCCGCCGCGCTGGCCCCCGACGGTTCGCTGTGGATCTCGACCTCGAACCGGGACGGTCGGGGTACCCCCAAGGCCGACGACGACCAGATCATCCGCATCGTCATCTCCGGTGCGGGTGGAGCCGACCGAAGCTGACCGGGCTGGCAGGATACGTTACGTGGTAACGCATGCCGACCGGTTGAGACGACGCTGGCTGACCACCCGGGCCGCGCTGAACCGGCGTCCGGTGATCGCCAAGGTCGCCCGCTTCGTCGGGGTCCTCGCCGTCACGGCCGTCGGCATGATCCTCGGCGTGCTGGTGGCCGGCCGGGTCGGTGCCGACGTCGGACCGTTCCACGCCCAGATGTCGATCCGCCCGGCGTTGACCGGCGGCACCGATGTCGGCATCCCGCCGCTCGGTTCGCTGTGGCTGGCCAGCCACGCCGGCCCGGCCCACCTGTCGATCCGGCTGGACACGCTCGACCAGCAGCGGACCACCGCCCTGGTGACCAACCCCGACGCGCTCGAAAGGGCCAGCGGCGGTGCCGTGGACGACCTGCGTGCCGGCATCATCCGGCTGGCGTACCAGGTCGCCGGCGTGTCCGTACTCGCCACGATGATGCTCGCCGGGGTGGTGTACCGCTCGATGCGCCGGACCGCCCTCGCCGGCGGCCTCGCGGTCGCCGCGCTGGGTGCTACCGCGGTCGTCTCGATCGGCACGTTCCGGCCCAGCGCCATCGAGGAGCCGCGATACGAGGGGCTGCTCTCCAACGCGCCGGCGGTCATCGGCGACGCCCGCCAGATCGCCGGCCGGTACGACGAGTACCGGGCCGAGCTGCAGCGGCTGGTCGGCAACGTCGGCAAGCTCTACGACACGGTGTCGACCCTGCCCGTGTACGAGCCGGACGGTTCGACGATACGGGTGCTGCATATCTCCGACATGCACCTCAACCCGGCCGCCTGGTCGGTGGTCCGGACCGTGGTCCAGCAGTTCAACGTGCAGCTCGTCATCGATACCGGTGATCTCACCGACTGGGGCAGCGAACCGGAGGACTCGTACGTGTCGTCCATCGCCGCGCTGAAGGTCCCGTACGTGTTCGTGCGCGGCAACCACGACTCCGCCAACACCGCCGCCGCGGTGGCCCGTCAACCCAACGCGACCGTCCTCGACGGCGGTACGGTCTCGGTGAGCGGGCTGTTGATCGCCGGTATCGGCGACCCCCGGTTCACCCCGGACAAGTCGACCCCGGCCAACGCCGCGGACGCCAGCGACGAGCAGAGCGCGGCGGTCGTCCGCTCCGGTGAGGTGTTCGCGAACTCGATCGCCCGGATGGCCCGCAAACCGGACATCGCGCTCGTCCACGACCCGGCGTCGGCCGGACCCCTGGCCGGCCGGGTGCCGCTGGTCCTCGCCGGCCACCTGCACCAGCGCGAAGTGCGGCGGCTACCCGACCCGCCGGACGCCGCGGTCGTCGCCGGCCCGACCGCCGAGCGCACGCTGCTGATGGTCGAGGGCTCGACCGGTGGCGCCGGCCTGCGGGGCCTGGAGGCGAAACAACCGTTGCCGCTCGCCCTGTCGGTGCTGTACTTCGACGTCAAGCACACCGTGCAGGCCTACGACGACATCGAGGTCGGCGGTACCGGCAAGACCGAGGTCAACCTGCAACGGCACCTGGTCCGCGACAGCGCCGAGCCGGAGCCGTCGACAAGCCCCGCGCCCAGCCCCAGCTGACGCGGTCAGCCAGCCAGCCGCGAGATCACCAGCTCGCGTACCGTCTTGGCGTCGGCCTGGCCGCGGGTCGCCTTCATCACCGCGCCGACGATCACGCCGGCCGCGGCCACCTTGCCGTCGCGGACCTTCGCCGCCACGTCGGGGTTGGCCGCGATCGCCGCGTCGACGGCGGCGGTCAGCTCGCCGGCGTCGGACACGACCGCCAGTCCACGGGCCGCCATCACCTCGGCCGGGCCGCCCTCGCCCGCCGCGACACCCGCCAGTACGGCACGGGCCATCGGGTCGGTGAGCTTGCCCGTGTCGACCAGTCCCTGCAACTGCGCGACCTGGGTCGGGGTGACGCCGACCGCCGACAGGTCGGTACCCGCCTCGTTCGCCCGGCGGGCCAGCTCACCGAGCCACCACTTGCGGGCCGCCTCCGGGGAGGTACCGGCGGCAACCGTCTCCTCGATCAGCTCGACCGCACCGGCGTTGAGGATCGACTGCATCTCGTGGTCGGACACGGCCCACCGCTCCTGCAACCGCCGGCGGTGTACCCGCGGCGGCTCCGGCAGGGCGGCCTTCAACCGGGCCACCCAGGCGGCGTCGGGTGCCAGCGGCGCCAGGTCCGGATCGGGGAAGTACCGGTAGTCGGTCGCGGTCTCCTTGCTGCGCCCGGCGGTGGTATCGCCGGTGTCCTCGTGGAAGTGCCGCGTCTCCTGGGTGATCGAGCCGCCCGTGTCCAGGAGCGCCGCCTGGCGCAGCATCTCCGAGCGGACCGCCCGCTCCACCGACCGCAGCGAGTTGACGTTCTTGGTCTCGGTGCGCGTGCCCCACTCCTCGCCGGGCCGGTTGAGCGAGGTGTTGACGTCGCAGCGCATCGAGCCCTGCTCCATCCGCACGTCGGAGACGTCGAGCGTACGCAGCACGTCGCGCAGCTCGGTGACGTAGGCGCGGGCCACGATCGGGGCGAGCGCACCGGTACCGGGTACCGGCCGGGTCACCACCTCCACCAGGGGGATGCCGGCCCGGTTGTAGTCGACGAGCGACTCGGTGGCGCCGTGGATGCGGCCGGTGGCACCGCCCAGATGCAGCGTCTTGCCGGTGTCCTCCTCCAGGTGCACCCGTTCGATACCGACCCGCACGGTCCGCCCGTCGACCTCGACGTCGAGGTAGCCGTCGACGCAGAGCGGCTCGTCGTACTGGCTGATCTGGTAGTCCTTCGGCATGTCCGGGTAGAAGTAGTTCTTGCGCGCGAACCGGCACCAGGACGCGATCGAGCAGTTCAGCGCCAGGCCGATCCGGATGGTCGCCTCGATGGCCGCCTTGTTGGCCACCGGCAGGCTGCCGGGCAGGCCGAGACAGACGGGGCAGATCTGGGTGTTGGGTTCGGCGCCGAACCCGGTCGGGCAGCCGCAGAACATCTTCGTCCGAGTACCCAGCTCGACGTGGGTCTCCAGGCCGATGACCGGCTCGTACCGGGCGACCACGTCGTCGTAGGGCGGCAGCGTCATCGTGGTCATCAGCGCTCCTCAGCGGCGAACGGGTGCGTCACAGGGTCGGCGGGGTCAGCGGCGGGATGGCCGTCTCCAGGGCGGCGGCGACCCGGTACATCCGATCGTCGGCCATGGTCGGTGCCATGATCTGCACACCGACCGGTAACCCCTCCGACAGTCCGGCCGGTACCGAGATCGCCGGGCCGCCGTAAAGATTCGACGGGATCGTGTACAGGTCGGCCAGGTACATCTGGTACGGATCGGCCGTGCGCGACCCGAACGGGAACGCCACGAACGGCGTGGTCGGCGCGACCAGTACGTCGGCCCGCTCGAATGCCGCGGTGAAGTCGCGGCTGATCAGGGTACGGACCTTCTGCGCCTGCCCGTAGTAGGCCTCGTAGTAGCCGGCGGACAGCGCGTACGTGCCGAGGATGATCCGCCGCTTCACCTCCGGGCCGAAGCCGGCCTGCCGGGTCAGCGACATGACCTCCTCCAGCGAGTGCCGGCCGTCGTCGCCGACGCGCAGCCCGTACCGGACGCCGTCGAACCGGGCCAGGTTGGACGACGCCTCGCTCGGCGCGATCAGGTAGTACGCCGGCAGCGCGTACGCGAAGTGCGGGCACGACACCTCGACCAGCTCGGCGCCCAGCTTGACCAGCGCCTCGATCGCGTCGCGGACGGTCGCCGCGACGCCCGGCTCGGCGCCCTCGCCGGCGAACTCGCGGACCAGCCCGATCTTCACGCCGGTCAGGTCGCCGGTCGCGCCCAGGCGGGCCGCCTCGACGACCGGCGGCACAGGCGCCTGGATCGACGTCGAGTCCCGCGGGTCGTGGCCGGCGATGATCTCGTGCAGTAGGGCCGCGTCGAGCACGGTACGGGCGACCGGGCCGGGGGTGTCCAGCGACGACGAGAAGGCGACCAGCCCGTACCGGGAGGTTCCGCCGTACGTCGGTTTGGACCCGACCGTGCCGGTGACCGCACCGGGCTGGCGGATCGAGCCGCCGGTGTCGGTACCGATCGCGATCGGCGCCTCGTGCGCGGCGACCGCCGCCGCGGAGCCGCCGCCGGACCCGCCGGGGATCCGATCGAGGTCCCACGGGTTGTGCGTCGGCCCGTACGCGGAGTACTCCGTGGACGATCCCATCGCGAACTCGTCCATGTTGGTCTTGCCGAGCAGCACCATCCCGGCGGCGCGCAGCCGGGCGACGATCGTCGCGTCGTACGGCGGCCGCCAGCCCTCGAGGATCTTCGAGGCGCAGGTGGTCGGCATGCCCCTGGTCGCGATCACGTCTTTGACCGCGATCGGTACGCCGGCCAGCGGGCCGAGCGCCGCGCCGTCCGCCCGCGCCCGGTCGACCGCGCGGGCGGCGGCGGTCGCGCCGTCGATGTCGACGTGCAGGAACGCGTGGACCTGGTGGTCGACCGCGGCGATCCGGTCGAGGTGGGCACGGGTGACCTCCTCGGCGGAGACCTCGCCGGCGGCGATGAGCCGACCCAGCTCCGCGGCGGTCGCCCTGGTCACGTCTGTCGCGGTCACCGCTACGCCTCCTCGTCCAGAATCCGGGGTACCCGGAACCGGCCGCCGTCGGCGTCCGGCGCGCCGGCCAGGGCCTCGTCGCGGGACAGCCCCGGTGTCACCACGTCCTCGCGGAGCACGTTGGTCAGCGGTACCGAGTGGGTGGTCGGCGGGATGTCGTCGGCGGCCACCTCGCCGACCCGGGCGACGGACTGGAGGATCACGTCGAGCTGCCCGGCGAACGTGTCCAGTTCGGTGTCGTCCACGGCGAGCCGCGCGAGACGCGCCAGGTGCGCGACCTCCTCGCGGGAGATGGCAGCCATCGGGTGCCCCTTCACGGGTTGCGGATCAGTCCGGACCCCGTGAGTCTATTTGGCCCCCCGGCGCTCCGACGCCGGGCCCGCCGTGGCGACGGCGTCACGGCGGCCCCGGCCCACGGCCGTGCGCGCGGCCGCTTCAGCTGCGGCTCAGCGACCGGTGGTGCCGTCGAGCTGCTCCCGGAGGATGTCCGCGTGTCCGGCGTGTCGGGCGGTCTCGCTCGTCATGTGGGCCATGACCCACCGAAGCGTGTGCCGGTTGCCGTCGACCGGGACGGCGAAGCGTGCGTCCGGGTCGCCGACGGCACGGATCGCGCCATCGCTGCTCTCAGTCGCCGCCCGGTAGTCCCGCAGCACGTCGGCGGCGGCGCGGTCGGCCGGGACGGCCATGCCGTACTCCCGATCCGCGTCCCAGGCGGACCCGACGAGGTGGTAGCCGAACCAGTACCGCTCCGCCTCGGCCAGGTGCTGGACGAGGCCCAGGATGGAGGTGCCGCTGTTGACCAGGACGCGGCGCACCTGCTCGTCGGACAGCCCGTCGGCCTTCTTCAGCACGCAGTGCCGGGCGAAGGACAGGAACGCCAGGGCCGTGTCGAGCTCCCCCGAGTCGACGCGCGGCACGGACTCCCGCTGGGTCTCCGCCACGCCGCCACAGTAACGCAACGGCCAGATCAAAGACCCAGCGTACCGCTGGGTCCAAATCAAGCGCTTTTCCTGCCGCTCCCAACGCGGGGCCACGAAGACACAGCCCAGGAGACGCGAGATAACAGGCGGGTTGAGCCTGATGACGTCGGCCGAGGGCTTTCTGCGGCGGCCGGTCGTCTACCGGCGCGCCCTCGAGCCCCAGCCACGGCGCGTTCTGTGCCGCCGTCTGGAACGCAACGATGTGACGCTACCGCCAGCGGCGGGTGACGCCGTCGTCGGGATCCGGCTCCTACGGCCACTCCTCATCGCCGAGTCCGTCCATCCGGGTGCGGACTCAGCCGTTGGGCGCACGGGTCGCGGTGAACGCGCCGGCGAAGATCTGGCCGTGTTGGCAGAGCTGGCCCGGGGTGAACGGCATGCTCAGTTGGGTGGTCTCGTCCGGCGGGATGACCCGCAACGACACGGGGTTTGGGCCGCAGTTGTCGGCCACCTCGTCGTCGGCCGGGATGACTGTCCACTGTAGTAATGACCAGACGGTCTGGCCCGGGCGCACCATGAGCAGCGTCGGCGCGGCACCGTTGCGGATCGCATTGGTCCGCAGAGTCTGGCCGTCTGCAGCCACCAGTTGCAGACCGGGGAAGCCGAACACCCGGCAGGTGGTCGCGGTGTGGTTGGTCAGGGCCAGCACGCCGTAGCGCTGACCGGCTCCGGCGCCGCCGCCGTCGACGTGTCCGGTCAGATCGGCGGTATGACAGCGCCCGGGGCTGCCGCCGCCCGCGGGTACCGCGGGCGGTGTGGTCGGGTTGGCGGTGGGCGGCACGGCCGGGGCGGACGATCCGGCGCTGCCATTGCCTGCCGACGCGGACGGTACCGGTTTGGTCGGCGGTGCGCCGACCGGCGCGCGATCGCCTCCGGCAGCCGAACAGGCGCTGACCGCGCAGACCGTCAGTAGCGCGACCGATCCGATCGTGATCCTCAACGATTTCATCACGTGTACCTCAGTCCGACCCTGCCGCAGCCGTTGCGGCTGAGGATGGGGATGACGGTACGGACCCGCGGCCGCCCCACATCCCGAATTCGTGCCAGTCCAACAATAGGTCCGCCGGCTCGAACGACGTCACGTTGACAGTTTCGACCACCTCACGGTGCCGGTCGACGGCGACCCACTCCTTGACCGATTCGGCGCTGGCCGGACGACAGCGCCACCAGGACCCTCCACAGCGGCGAACGCTGCCAGCACGGTTGGGTGGTCACCGTTGGATCGAGGTCAGTCCCGGCGTGCCGTGCTCTGTCAGCAATCCTGACCTTTCCCGACTCTGGCGGCGGATGCCGACGAGCGACCTGTCGGTCGTCGGTGCGATCATAGGCGGATGACGGCGTGGCAGGACGTCGAAAAGGCAGCGCCGGAGTTCGCGCGGCGCGTGCGGGCGCTGTTCGATGCTCGCAGACACAAGACATTTGCCACCTTGCGAGCCGACGGGTCGCCGCGGATCTCCGGGATCGAGGCGGTCTTTGAGAGCGGCGAACTGGTTTTTGGCTCGATGCCGAACGCGCGCAAGGGTGCGGATCTCCGTCGGGATCCGCGGTTCGCCCTGCACAGCGCCACGGTAGACCCGGCCGAGGGGTCCGAGGCGCAGTGGCCGGGCGAGGCGAAGATCTCGGGTCGGGCGGTCGCTGCCGGACCGATCACCGAAGGACCGCCCGGCGACCGCTTCCGCGCCGACATCGCCGAGGTCGTCCACACCCGCCTTAACGATGAGGCCACGAAACTCGTCGTCGAGTGGTGGACGCCCACGCACGGGCTGCGAAGGGTCGAGCGCGAGTAACCCTCAATCGCGCACCAGATCCCATCCGGGCCTGGATCGCTGCCGTACGTAATCGAACAGTTCCACCAGGTCGTCGCGCACGGACTTCATCCGGCCTCCTCGGCCGCTTCGGTGTCCGCCGCCGCTTCGGTGTCCGCCGCCGGACCGGTCTCCGCCGCCGGACCGGTCTCCGCCGCCGGTTCGGTGTCCGCCGCCGGCTCGGTCGGGTTCACGGCGGCCGCGCGGGCGGCGTCCGGGCCGTCGGCGAGCAGGATCCGTAGGCCGTCCTCGTCCAGGATCGGGACGTTGAGCGACACCGCCTTGTCGTACTTCGATCCGGGCGACTCGCCCGCGATCACGAACGCGGTCTTTTTCGACACCGAGCCGGTGACCTTGCCACCGAGGTTCGCCACGGCCTCGGTCGCTTCGTCGCGCGAGTACGTCGGCAGCGAACCGGTGATCACGACGGTCACGCCGGCCAGCGGCCGAGGACCCGACGCGACCCGGTCCTCCACCATCCGGACACCGGCCGCCCGCCACTTTTCGACGACCTCGCGGTGCCAGTCGACGGCGAACCACTCCTTGACCGATTCGGCGATGGTCGGACCGACGCCCTCCACCGCGGCCAACGTTGCCACCTCGGCCGCGTCGATACCCTCTACCGAGCCGATCGCGGCGGCGAGCGCCTGCGCGGCGGTCGGGCCGACGTGCCGGATCGACAACGCGACCAGGACCCTCCACAGCGGACGGTCCTTCGCCTCCGCCAGGTTGGCCAACAACCGGATCGCGTTGCTGCCGAGCGACCCGTTCTTATTGACGAAGAACGGCGACGCGGCCAGCTTGTCGGCGTCCAGACCGAACAGGTCTCCCTCGTCGGTGATGACATGGGAGTCGAGGAGCGCCATCCCCGCCTTGTAACCCAACACCTCGATGTCGAACGCACCCCGCCCGGCGAGGTGGAACACCCGCTCGCGCAACTGCGCCGGGCAGGTACGGCTGTTGGGGCAGCGGATGTCGACGTCGCCCTCCTTGGCCGGGGCGAGCACGGAACCACACTCCGGGCAGTGCGTCGGCATCACGAACGCGCGCTCGGTACCGTCCCGGGCGTCCGCCACCGGGCCGAGCACCTCGGGAATCACCTCACCGGCCCGCCGGATCACCACGGTGTCGCCGATCAGGACACCCTTGCGGGTGACCTCGTGCGCGTTGTGCAGGGTGGCCTGGGTGACCGTGACGCCGCCGACGAAGACCGGCTCCAGCACGGCGTACGGCGTCACCCTGCCGGTCCGCCCGACGTTGACCCGGATGTCCAGCAGGCGGGTCATCGCCTCCTCGGGCGGGTACTTGTACGCGATCGCCCAGCGTGGCGACTTGCTGGTCGCGCCGAGCCGGCGCTGCACGGAGATCTGGTCGACCTTCACGACCACGCCGTCGATCTCGTGCTCCACCTCGTGACGGTGCTCGGCGTAGAAGTCGATGTACCCGCGGACGCCGGCCAGGTCGGCGACCGCGCGCCACCGGTCGCTGGTTGGCAGCCCCCACGCCCGGAGCTGCTCATACGCCGCCGACTGGGTGACCGGTTCGAAGCCGCGGCGGACCCCGATGCCGTGCACCACCATCCGCAGCGGACGCCCGGCCGTTACCCGGGGATCCTTCTGGCGCAGCGATCCGGACGCCGCGTTGCGCGGGTTGGCGAACGGCCGGTCGCCGGCCGCCACCAGCGCGGCGTTCAGGTCGGCGAAGCCCTGGATCGGGAAGTAGATCTCGCCCCGCACCTCCAGCGTCTCGGGCACGTTGTCGCCGGTCAGCCGGTCGGGGACCGGCTCGATGGTGCGCACGTTGAGGGTCACGTCCTCGCCGACCCGACCGTCGCCGCGGGTGGCGGCGCGCACCAGCCGGCCCTGGGAGTACACGAGGTCGATGGCGAGGCCGTCGACTTTCGGCTCGCACAGGTACGTCACCGGGCCACCGGCGTCGCGCTGCACCCGGTCCGCCCAGGCGGCCAGCTCGTCCGGGTCGAAGGCGTTGTCGAGGCTGAGCATCCGCTCCGGGTGGGTGACGGCGGTGAACAGCGTCGAGTAGGTGCCGCCGACGCGTTGACTCGGCGACTCCGGGGTGACCAGCGACGGGTACCGCACCTCGATCGCCACCAGCTCGCGCGCCAGCCGGTCGTACGTCGCGTCGTCGACCGTGGTCGAGCTGAGTACGTAGTAGCGGTACTGGTGCTCGTCGAGTTCGCGGGACAGCTCGGCATGGCGCTCGCG
>JAVHWE010000338.1:0-7652 GCA_032160285.1 Micromonosporaceae bacterium
CGGTCGTCGGCCGAGAGGTCTATCTGCACTGTCCGGACGGTTACGGACGGACCAAGCTCAACAATGCTTTCATCGTACGCCGGCTCGGCATCGCCGCCACGACGAGAAACTGGAAAACCGTCAGCAAACTCCACGAACTCGCCGGTAGACCCACCGACCGGCGTCAGGCACCGAGCAGCTTCGAGATCCCCGAGGATCCGCACAGGGCGGAAAAGTCCCCGTGGTCGCGGATCGGTTCGGCCGCGGCGACCATCGCATTCACCGCGGTCCACGCCAGCGATCCGCCCACGCTGATCCGCCGCGCACCGGCCGCGGCGATCTCGGCCACCGTGAGGTCCGGCCGGGCGAGGACGTTGACCGGCTTGGATACCGACCGGCAGACGGCGCGGATCTCCGCGGCGGTACGCAGACCGGGCGCGTACAGGACGTCGGCGCCCGCCCGCTCGTACTCCCGCAGTCGCGCGGTCGTGTCGTCGAAATCCGGGTTGCCCCGGATGTGATTTTCCGCGCGTGCCGTCAGCGTGAACGGGAGGTCCAGCCGCCTGGCGGCCTCAGCCGCGGCGGCCACCCGTTCCGCCGCGTACCCGATCGGATACAACCCACCGTCGGGGTCGTAGTCCTCAATGGACGCGCCGACCGCGCCCGCCTCGGCCACCCGGATGATCGCCGCCGCGGCGTCCTCCGGTCTGGGCCCGTAGCCGTTCTCCACATCGACGGAGACCGGCAGGGCGGTCGCCCGGTCCAGCGCCCGGGTGTGCTCGACGACCTCGTCGAGGGTGGCGCCTCCGTCGGCGCGACCGAGGGTGTATGCGAACCCCGAGCTGGTGGTGGCCAGTGCCGGGAAGCCGAGGGCGGCGAGTACCTTCGCCGAGCCCGCGTCCCACGGATTCGGGATCACAAACACGCCGCTGTCGTGCAGGGCGCGAAACGCCCGGGCCTTCTGCCGCTGGGACGGCTGCTGGAATGGCCGCTGCAGTGGCCGTTGGGATGGTTGCACCCGGCCAGCGTAGGCCCAGCCGCGGATACCGCCGATCGACCGGTGTGGCACCCGGCAGCCGCGGCGACCGCGGCGGCGGGTTGACCGGACAGTAGGCTCGGCGTCGATGGGTGCTGTCCTCGCGTTGCTTCCCAGTCCGCTCCTCGGCCCGGCAACCTGGCAGCCGGTGAAGAACCGGCTCGTCGCGCGGGGCTGGCCGGTGGTCACGCCGGCGGTGGCACCGGTGGCGCCCCGCCTGCCCGACGATGTACTGCGGGCGTACCTGGCGGTGTTGCCATCCGATCGGGATCTGGTGCTCATCGCGCACAGCAACGCGGGGATGTACGTGCCCGCGCTGACCACCAGCCGCCGCGTCGTCGGGTACGTGTTCGTCGACGCCGGGCTGCCGGTGGGCGCGGGTCGGGTGCCGTTGGCGCCGCCGAATGTGCTGGACTTCCTGCGCGGGCGGGCCGACGCGGACGGCCTGTTGCCGCCGTGGTCGAGCTGGTGGGACGACGAGAGCGTGACGAGGCTGTTCCCCGATGCGCAGGTACGCGGCCAGGTCGAGCGCGAGCAGCACCGGCTGCCGCTGTCCTACTTCGTCGATTCCGTGTCGCTTCCGGCCGGCTGGGATGATCGCCCGGGCGCGTATCTTGCGTTCGGCGACACCTACGTCGCCGACCGGGAGGAAGCCGGCCGGCGCGGGTGGCCGGTGGTCACCCTGTTCGGTCGGCACCTGCACATGCTGGTGGATCCGCGTCGGGTAGCCGCCGAAATGGACACCCTGCTGGCCATGATCGGGGTGCGGCTCAGACACACCTGACCGGCCGGCGACCGCCCGGTACCGCCTGAAAGGGTGATATCGCACCGTGCCGATGATCAGCAAATAGACCCGGACCGAACCATCCGCGGCCGGGCTGCGTACTTCCGTCCGACGACGTCAGCCGAGTGGCCGGTCGCGACGGGCACCGCCCGCCCCGCGCCGGTCGGTGATCGGACGGGAGACCGCGACGGTGCGAATGCCGGTGATCGTCGGCTGTACGGCCATGGCGGCGGGTCTGTTGTTTCTCGGTCTGGTCGTGCCGCAGTACCGGCCGATCGCCATCGCGGCGCCGCAGGCGTCGACCGAGGCCAAGCCCGTCGACCGTCCGTTGCTACAAGCCCGTCCCGTCGCGTTCACCACCCCGCAGGCAGCCGGCGGGTTCCAGGCGTGGGCGCTGCTCGATACGCGTACCTCGGTCATCAGCGGTTCGGACGACATGTCCGCCACCAGCGACACGGTATCGATGGTCAAGGCGTGGCTGGCGGCCGATTACCTGCGCATCGCGGCGCAGCGTCGACAGCGTCCGACCCCGGCCCGGCTGACCGAGTTGAGCATCATGATCCGTGACAGTGACAATGACGCCGCGCAGGACATCTACCAGCTCAACGGCTCGACCGAATCGATCCAACGGTTGATCCAACTGTGCGGTTTGACCGACAGCGCCGCCGTACCGGACCTGTGGAGTGACACCCGGATGTCGCCCCGGGACGCGGTACGGATGGGCGCCTGCGTGGCCGACGGCCGCGCCGCGGGACCGCAGTGGACCACATGGCTGGTCAACGAGATGCGTCACGTTCGGGGTGACGGGCGGTTCGGCGTGGTGAACGCCCTGCCGGCCGCGGCCGCCGCGAAGACGGCGATCAAGAACGGCTGGCTGCTGCGGGACACGGATGGGCTGTGGCACGTCAACTGCCTGGCGGCCGGCGACGGGTGGGTGCTGGCGGTGATGATGCGGTACGCGGCCGCGTTGGGATTCGAGCACGGTGGTGAGGTGTGCGAGTCGGTCACCACCCAGCTCATGGACCCGGTGGTGACGGCCGGTCAGGCCGCGACCACTAGCCCACGGCCGGTGACCAGCTATTGACGCTCGGTGCGTTTCGCATCTCGAGTGGTACAGGTGTGAACCGTGTGGCCGCGTCGGCCGTACTACCTGACGCGGCCACTATCGTGGCGGCGGTTCATGATCACCTGGAGGAGACCAGCACAACCGGGATACTTCAGCCCGTCAATGCCCACGGCAGTCGTGGGCTGCTCGTGGTTGCCATCGACCGTCAGGTACCGCTGTTGATTCGAATGCGAATGGCGGTGGGGCGGATGCTGGTGACCCCTTTGGCTATTCGCGAATGTCATGAAGGGCACTTGACGAATAGCTCGACCGGTCGACGCCGACGAATCACAAGTTTGGTCGGACAAGTGCCAGGAGCTGCGAATATAGGTCATCCTCAACGGGATGACGCCCGGAACGGCCGGGTACGCACCAGTCGTGGACAAGTATAAGCACTGGTTAAGGCTTGCTTTGGAAGCTTAATTCCGTGAATAGATCCTTGACGCTTATTGGGTCTCCTTCTAGCGTCGGTTCGCGGAAGCTGAAACTGCGGTGTGGGTCTGCCGTAGATGTTTAGGCCTTCACCGGTACCCGGCTAGAAGTCCTCGGGTGCCCCGAAGGTCCCCGTTGGGCGAAATTTGCCCACTGAGCCGCCCTGAACGCGAAGGAGAAGGTACCCACATGTACCGCTCGGGACCACAACGCGGGGACCCCCGCGTCGGCAGGAACAGAAAGATCACCGCGGTGGCGATCGTGCTCGTGGTGTTCGCCGCCTTGGTCACCGTTAGCAGGGTGTCTTCGGCGAAGGTACAGCGGGTCAGTCGAACCTCGGCCAGCTGTGGCCCGGCGCCGGTCGCTGGCGCGAAGGCGCCCAACGGTCAGAGCGTCACCACGACGGTCCAGAACGGCCGCACCGTCCGTAACCACTGGGGTGACGGCCAGGACGTGCGACCCGGATGTCCGGGCAGCGGCTCGAGCTCCAGCTCGCCCAGCGGCGCGCCGGCCAGTAGCCCCGCCGCGAGCGCGCCCGCCGCCGGCGGTGCGTCGACGGTGAACTGCCCGTTGGTCTCGCAGAAGCTGGGCACCGTCCCGGCCGCGGCCAAGGCGACCGTAGACCAGAACCTCGCCGCGCTCGGCACCCAGATCGCCGCCGCCAACAAGCAGCTCGCCACCGCGGGAGCCGGCCGCCGGAACACCGCAGCGGTTTTGGCCGCACTGAAGGCGCAGCGCACCGCGACGATCACCAGGATTGCCGACGCGATCGACCGCGTCGGGCCACGACCGACCGGGCTCACCGGCCTGTCGACCTGCACGGTGGTCGCCGGCAACGGTGGCGCCGGCGGCTCCGCCTCACCGGCTCCGCCTACGGCCGCGCCGACAACCCCCGCGCCGCTGGACATCCTCGCCAACAACTGCAAGGCCGGTAGCAAGCTGGGCATCCACACCGGTTTCCAGCTCGGCGACAAGTGCGTGGCCACCGAGATGGGTGAGGTCGCCAACGCCGATCAGAACCCGAGCCTGCTGATCACGGATGCGCCCCGCCAGGTGGGTGTCAACCAGCCGTTCACCATCAAGGTGAGCACCCGCAACCTGGTCCGCGACCGGTTCCTCGCGGCCGGCCAGGGCGGGTACTACGTGGAGATGTCGCTGCTGACCGCCCAGGGCCTGGTCCGTGGTCACTTCCACACCGCCTGCCGGATGCTCACCAGCACCAACGCGGCGCCCGACCCGGCCCCGGTACCGGCGTTCTTCGTCGCCACCGAGGACAAGAGCGGCGGCGCTACACCGGACACGATCGTGATCAATGTTCCGGGTCTGCCGACCGCGGGTACCGCCCAGTGCGCCTCCTGGGCCGGCGACGGCAGCCACCGCATCCCGATGATGCAGCGGGCCAACCAGATTCCCGCCTTCGATTCGGTACGTGTCCAGGTCAACTAACACGAACAGTGCCGCCGCGGGCGGGGTATGGACCACCGTGGTCCGTACCCCGCCACTGCGGTTGTTACGGCAGGCATCGGCAGGGAGGAATATCGCGATGATCCGTCGCTGGCACGCTGCCGCCCTAGCGATCGGCGCGGGGGTGACCGGGGCGCTCGCGTTCGCCGCGCCCGCCGCCGCCGACGTCGCGGTGAGCCCGCCCTCGGTCGCGCAGGGCGGATCGGCGGAGTTGACCTTCACCATCCCGGAGGAGCGGCCCGGGGCGTATACGGCCAAGGTCGAGCTGGACGCGCCGGTCGAGACGCCGATCGCGGAGATCTACCCGCTGTCCGTCGACGACTGGGCGCCGAGCACGACCACCCGTACCCTCGATAAGCCGACCGAGTTGATCCACGGCACGACCAGTACCGAGGTGGTGGCAGCGGTCACCTGGATCCGGATGTCGCCGGCGACCGGGCCGGCCCAGCCTGACGTCCTGACGATCGCGCTCGGCCCGATGCCGCAGGCGGACGGGGTCGAGTTCACCCTCGTCCAGACCTACTCCGACGGTACGGTGGTCCACTGGGCGGATCCGATCGGTGGCGCGCACCCGGCACCGTTCGTGAGCCTGGCCGGCGAGGCACCGGCGGCCGCCGCCCACGGCCACGACGCGCCGGGCGGCACCGCTCCGGTGGCAGCCGGGTCGGACACCGGCGGGCGGAGTACCGCGTACGGCATTCTCGTGGCCGGTCTGCTCGTCGGTCTGGTGGCCGGGCTCGGGCTGGATGGCTGGATCATCTTGCGGGCGGTCCGCCGGAGCCTGGCCGGTACCTCCCGCACCCGCGCCGCGGCCAGCCCGAAGTAGCCCACAGTGCCGACGTCCGTCACCGCCGCGCTCGTCGCGTTCGTTGTGGCGGCCGGCACAGGCGCGGTCGTCCTGGCGCAGGTACGGCGCGACGGTCGGCAGTCGCAGGTCGACGCGAAGGCCGCCTGGGCGCTGGAGTTGCACAAGACCCGGCTGGCGTCCTACCCGGCCGCGTTCGAGGCGGTCGCACCGCTGTCCACACCGCACCGGGCGGCGTTGACTCCTGAGGTGGCCGCCACGGTGGCCGGTCAGCTCAACACCTGGCTCTACTCCGTCGGCGGCATGTGCGCGGACGGCGCCACCCGTCGGGCGGTACTCGGCCTTCGCGACAGCTGCGACAAATGGGCGACCAATGGCGGATCGCGGCCACCGCAACTGTACGAGTTCCGCAACCTCGCCATCAGTTTCCTGCGCCGAGACCTCGATCTCGACGGGCCGGAGTCTTTTGATTTCCCGCGGAGTGTGGCGCTGGTGGCCAAGCTGCGCAACGATCTGGACACAATCGACCGACGCAACCCGCTGACCGATCGGAACTTCGTCCCGGACCGGTGAGCCGAGACGAGGCGGTCCACATGATCGTGGTGTGCGGGGAGGCTCTCATCGATCTCCTGCCCGCCGGCCCGGTCGGCGGCCCGGTCGGGGAGTGGCGCGCCGTGTGCGGCGGTGGCCCCGCCAACACGGCGGTGGCGCTCGCCCGGCTCGGCACCCCGGCCCGGTTCGTCGGCCGGCTGGCCGGTGACGCGTTCGGGCGACAACTGCGGGCGTACCTCGAGACGAACGGGGTGGACCTGAGCCTCGCCGTGCGGGCCGCCGAGCCGACCACCCTCGCGGTCGTCGCCGTCGACGGGGCCGGCGCGGCCGAGTACCAGTTCTACGTCAACGGCACCGCCGACTGGCAGTGGTCACCGGCCGAACTGCCGGCCCACCTGCCGACCGGCACCGTCGGGCTGCACATCGGATCACTGGCCACCGTGATGGCGCCCGGCGCCGCCGTGCTGCGCGCCTGGACCGCCGGCCACCGCGACCGGGCCGTGGTCAGCTACGACGTCAACGTCCGGCCCGCCCTGGTGGGAGACCCGGTCGCGTACGGCAGCGAGGTCGCGTGCTGGCTCGACGTCGCGCACCTCGTCAAGGCCAGCGACGACGACGTGCGATGGCTGCACCCCGGCCGGGAACCGCTCGACGTCGCGCGGGCCTGGCTCGACCGCCACGACCTGACGCTCGTGCTGATCACCCTCGGCCCGGCCGGCGCGGTCGCGGTGACGAGAAACCGCGATCCGGTACGGGTACCGGGAATCGCGGTGCCGGTGG
Organism: Micromonosporaceae bacterium; assembly: GCA_032160285.1. Taxonomy (GTDB): domain Bacteria; phylum Actinomycetota; class Actinomycetes; order Mycobacteriales; family Micromonosporaceae; genus Planosporangium. The sequence continues at coordinate 6,938 of JAVHWE010000338.1, forward strand.
TCGACACGGTCGGGGCCGGCGACACGTTCACCGCCGCGCTTCTGCATTATCTGGTGTCCCAGGGTGACCTGGGAGTCGACGCGTTGGACCGGGCGGATCTGCCGCGCGCGCTTCGGTTCGCCGTCGCCGCCGCGGCGATCGTCTGTACCCGTCAGGGGGCCAATCCACCCACCCGGGCCGAGGTCGACCGCATGCTTCAGCGCGGCCAACCCGACCGGTCGGCGGATGCTGGCCTGGCTTGAGGCATTGCCGGTAGCGTGGCGGAATGTCGCAACCGCGGATATCGCCGTCGATGAAACCGGACGAGCGGGACCTGCGCCGTACCGTCCGGACCCTGGCCGACATCCCGCGGCTGCCCACGTCGCCAGGGGAGGCGGAAGCCGCGGAGTGGATCCGCCAGGAGTTGAGCGACCGGGGATGCCATGCGGTGACCGAGCGCGAGGCGGCCTACCGTTCGTACGCGTGGCCGATCGGCGCGCTGAGCGCGCTCGCGCTCGTGGCGGCCGGCGCCCGCGGTCGGGGCCGGCGCGCGCTCGGCGCCGTCGGCGGGGCGCTGGCCGCGCTCGGTATCGCCGACGATATTTCCGGCGGCTCCATGCTCGGCAGAAGACTGCTGATGCGCCCGCGAACGACCGTCAACGTCGTTGCCGAGACCGGTGACCCCACCGCCCGCCGTACCCTCTGCGTCACGGTGCACCACGACGCCGCCCCGTCG
>JAVHWE010000103.1:0-5375 GCA_032160285.1 Micromonosporaceae bacterium
CGATGTCGTCCATGGACCGTCCGGACCGTCGCAACGCCTTCGCGGTCGCCGGAATCGGGGCGGTCAGCATGATGATCGGGTCGTCGCCGGCGACGACCGCGGTGTGGACGCGGGCCATCGGGGCCAGCCCGTGCGCGGCCGCCCACACGCTGGTCGTGACGGCCAACGCGGCCGCCCCGTCGGAGATCTGCGAGGCGGTACCGGCGGTGACGACGCCGTCGGCCCGGAACGGGGTCCGCAGCTTCGCGAGCGCGTCGAGCGACGTGTCGCGCCGGATGCCCTCGTCGGCGGTGAGCCCGGCCACCGGGGCCAGTTCCTTGGTGAACTCGCCGTTGTCGGTCGCGATCGCCGCCCGAGCGTGGCTGGTCACCGCGAACTCATCCAGCTGCGGCCGCGAGAGGCCCCACCGGGCGGCGATCATCTCGGCTCCGACGCCCTGGCTGAACGGTGACTTCGAGCCGTCGGCGAAGCCCTCTCGACCCCGGTACCGGCTGGGGATCCGCTCGCCGAAGGGTGCCTGGTCGAGGGCGGACGAGCCCATCGGTACCCGCGACATCGACTCGACCCCGCCTGCCACCGCGACGTCCACCTGCCCGGCGATGACGGCGGCGGCGGCGAGGTGGACGGCGTGCTGGCTGGACCCGCACTGGCGGTCGATGGTGGCGGCGGTGACCGACTCGGGCCAGCCGGCGGCGAGTACCGCGTTGCGGCCGATGTTCCAGGACTGCTCGCCGACCTGCGATACGCAGCCCCAGACCACGTCCTCGACCTCGGCCGGATCGAGGCCGATCCGGTCGGCGAGCGCGGTCAGGATGTGGCCGGACAGGTCCACCGGATGGATCGTGGACAGCGTGCCCCGGCGCCGGCCGACGGGGGTACGGACGGCTCCGACGATGACCGCGTCCCGCATGGGGCACTCCTCAACCGCGAGGTCCGCTACCGGTCTTGTTACCAGCCAGTAGATTAAGGTCGATTCTAGCGCGGATCGGCGTGCCATCCTTGTCCGATGGACGTACGGAGCCCTTGGATGCCCGACGACGACGACGACGGCGGCGAGCCGGCCGGGTCGCCGTCGGAGCCGTCGGGGCAAGCGCCACCGGCCGGCGAACCGCGCTGGCGGGTCAACTCGGGCCTGGCCGCCCTCAAGATCGCGGCGGCGGTGTTCTTCGTGCTGGTGGCTTTGCTGTTCACCGGTGATCCGATCGGGCTCGGCATCGGCATCATCGCCGCTCTCGCACTGGGCGCGTTCGCCCTGCGCGACGTGCTGGCCCCGGTCCGGCTCGCCGCCGACGTGGACGGGGTCACCGTGGTGAGCGGCTTCGCCGGGCGCCGGCACCTGTCGTGGAGCGAGATCGAGCGGATCCGGGTGGACGAACGACGGCGGCTCGGTACCCGCAGCCAGCTGCTGGAGATCGACACCGGCGATTCGCTGCACCTGTTCAGCGCGTACGAACTGAGCGCCCCGTGCGACGAGGTGGTCGCCGTGCTTCAGACCCTGCGCGCCCGCGCCCGCGCCGGCTGACCCGTCCCGACCGCGAACCGCCGGCGGCGAGTCGGCTAGGTCCCGGCGTCGTTGCGCAGGGCCAGGATCGCGATGTCGTCGCGCGGTGCCTCGGTGGAGAAGTTGAGTGTCGCCGCCCGCAGCCTGGCCGCCACCACCGACGCGGGGAAGCCGGCCAGCGTGCTCGCCTCCCGGCGAAGCCGCTCCACGCCGTACAGGTCGGCGCCGCATCGCCGCTCGGTTACGCCGTCGGTGTAGAAGATCAGCGTGTCGCCGGGGCCCAGGGTCAGCCGGAACACCGGCGTCGAGACCTGACTCAGCAGGCCCAGGGCGGTACCGCACTCGCCGACCTGGCTGGCGCCGCCGTCGGCGGTCAGCAGTACCGGCTTGTCGTGGCCGGCCAGGTAGAGCGACACGTCGAGCCGCCCGCCGCTACGTCGGGAGACCGCCGCCAGGACCAGGGTGCAGAACCGGCCGGCGCCCCGCTCGACCAGCGTCTCGTTGAGCCGACTCAACGTCTCCGGCAGCGGCCGGCCGTCGCGGACCAGTACCCGGGTGGCGTCGCGCACCAGGCCGGTCACGGTCGCCGCGTGTACCCCCTTGCCGGAGACGTCGCCGACCACGACCAGCCACGCCCCGTCCGGCAGCGCCATCACGTCGTAGAAGTCGCCGCCCACGTCGACGCCCTCGCCGGCCGGTACGTACTCGGCGCCGAAGTCCATGCCGTCCACGGTGGGTAGCGTCGGCGGGAGCAGCGAGTGCTGCAGTGCCGCCGCGACGGCCCGTCGCTCGGCGTGGATACGGGCGTTGTCGATCGCGAGGGCCGCCCGGCGGGCGACGTCCTCCACCACGGCAAGCTCCTCGGAGCCGAGCCGGCGGTGGCCGTCGTAGCCGACCGACAGGACGCCGAGCTGCTGCCCCCGGGCGGACATCGACACCGCGTACCCGTCGGTCGGCGCCGGCAGCGGCACCACCGCATCGAGCTCGCGCGCCTCGTTGAGCTGGGGCAGCGCCTCGGCTAGCAGCTCGTGCAGGAGCGGGATGGCACTCTCGTTTGCGTGGGCGAGGGCCGCGAGTCGCAGGCCGCCCTTGCCGTCGGCGACGTGGACGGCGCACCAGCGGCCCAGCCGTGGCACCACGAGCCGGGGGATCAGGGCCAGGGTCAGGTCCGCGTCGAGGGACTGGGCCAGCAGTTCCCCCACCTCGGCCAGGTACGTGAGCCACGTGCGCCGCTCCGAATCGGTACCGCGCAGTCGTTCGTTCTCCAGCGTCAGCGCCACCCGTTCGGCGGTCAGGTCCACCAGCGCCGGCACGTACGCGGCCGACGGGCCGACCAGCACCAACTCGCCGCGCCACGGCCGGATCAGCCGCAGCGGTACCCGGACCCCGCCGACGCTGGGTACCGGCTCGCCGTACTCGGCCACGGTACGGGTACCCCCGCCGTCACCCTGATCGAGGATGATCGCCGCGCCGGCCGAATCGACCGCCTGGCTCATCCCGGCGAGGAGCTGTTCGAGGTCGGCGAGGTTACCGGACTCGGCCGGGCGCCCCCGCAGGACCAGCAGGTCCAGCACCTCGGCGGTGACCGTGGCGGCGTCGCCGCGGGCCGGCGCGGGCGGGCGCTCGGCGATCATGGTCAGGTTCGTCGGGCGTACCCCGTCGTGGGGGTGGTGCCGGGGTGGGCTCGGCGGCGGTTGCGTGCCGCGCAGCGGCTGGGCCGCGGGCTTGCGCTCCAGCCGGAACCAGACGCCCTTGCCGTGCGGGTAGTGCAGACTGCCCCAGTACGTCGCGAGCTTGTCGACCAGGAGCAGGCCCCGGCCGCCGTCGTCGAGCCGTTCCGGCGGCCCGGCGGAGCCGTTCGCCACGTCGGCGCGGCGACTGTGGGTGATAGGTCCGGAGCGGAAATCCATGACCGTGACGGTCAGGCCGTCGGCATCCGAGACGATCTCGACGTCGAGTTCGGTACGCGCGTGCACCACCGCGTTCGTCGCCAGCTCGGTGGTGAGCAGCAGCGCCTCGTCGAGCACCTCCGACAGTCCGGACTCCACGACGACGGCCCGCACGGCGGCCCGCGCGGCACCGGGGGAGTTATGGTCGGCGGGGAGTCGGACACGCCGAACCTGAGCAGTCACATCTCGCAGTGTCCCCGCAACCGGGGTAACAATCCAACCGGGGTGCTCGCCCTGACCGCCACGTTGGTACCAGTATTGGAGAGCGACGCGGCCGGGTGTCGCTGATGCGTCCACTTCCGCACAATCCATCTTATTCAGGAGGATCGCCGTGACCACCGTGGATCAGGCTCCTGCTGTGGCCGCCGGCCCGCCGGGCGACGCCGGCCTGCTCGAAGAGCTGGCCGAAGCGCTGAGCCGGGTCAGTTCCGGCGACTTCAAGGCCCGACTGCGCCGCAGGCCGGGCCTTGCTGGTGAGGTGTGCGACCGGCTCAATGACGTGATCGAGATCCAGGAGCTGCGCAACCGTGAGTTGCTGCGCATCCGCCGGGTCGTCGGCCGGGAAGGCCGGCTCACCGAACGCATCGACGAGGAGCTGTTCGAGGGTGCCTGGGCGGAGGGTGTCCGCGCGGTCAACGCGCTCATCGACGACCTGGGCCGGCCCACCACCGAGATCGCCCGCGTCATCGTCGCGGTGGCCGAGGGCGACCTGTCCCAGAAGATGGCGCTGGAGATGGACCGGCAACCGTTGCGGGGTGAATTCCTGCGGATCGGCCGGACCGTCAACACCATGGTCGACCAGTTGTCGTCGTTCGCCGACGAGGTGACCCGGGTCGCCCGCGAGGTGGGTACCGAAGGCAAGCTGGGCGGCCAGGCCGATGTGCGGGGGGTCGCCGGCACCTGGCGCGACCTGACCGACTCGGTCAACACGATGGCGTCCAACCTGACCAGTCAGGTCCGGTCGATCTCCGAGGTGACCACGGCGATCGCACACGGCGACCTGTCCCAGAAGATCACCGTGTCGACCAAGGGTGAGGTCGCCGAACTCGCCGACACGATCAACTCGCTCACCGCCACGCTGCGGATCTTCGCCGAGCAGGTGATCACGGTGGCCCGCGAGGTCGGTACCGAGGGCCGGCTCGGCGGCCAGGCCGAGGTACCGGGCGTCGCCGGTACCTGGAAGGACCTGACCGACGCGGTGAACTTCATGGCGTCGAACCTGACGTCGCAGGTGCGCAACATCGCCCAGGTGTCGGCGGCGGTGGCCCGCGGTGACCTGTCGCAGAAGATCACGGTCGCCGCGCAGGGTGAGATCCTCGAACTAAAAGACGTCGTGAACACGATGGTCGACCAGTTGTCGTCGTTCGCCGACGAGGTGACCCGGGTCGCGCGTGAGGTCGGTACCGAGGGCAAGCTCGGCGGCCAGGCCCAGGTCTCCGGCGTTTCCGGTACCTGGCGTGACCTCACCGAGAGCGTCAACCAGCTCGCCGGCAACCTGACCTCGCAGGTCCGCAACATCGCCCAGGTGACCACGGCCGTGGCGAAGGGCGACCTGTCGCAGAAGATCACCGTCGACGCCCGGGGCGAGATCCTGGCGCTCAAGAACACGGTGAACACGATGGTCGACCAGTTGTCGTCGTTCGCCGACGAGGTCACCCGGGTCGCCCGCGAGGTCGGTACCGAGGGCAAGCTCGGCGGCCAGGCGCAGGTCAAGGGCGTCTCCGGTACCTGGCGGGACCTGACCGACAACGTCAACTCGATGGGCTCCAACCTCACCTCGCAGGTCCGCAACATCGCTCAGGTCACCACGGCCGTGGCCAAGGGCGACCTGTCGCAGAAGATCACCGTCGACGCGCAGGGCGAGATCCTGGAACTGAAGAACACGGTGAACACGATGGTCGACCAGTTGTCGTCGTTCGCCGACG
>JAVHWE010000272.1:0-3899 GCA_032160285.1 Micromonosporaceae bacterium
GCGAGGCGTTCGCCGTGGTCGGCGCCCTGCGCCGGGGTGGCGCGCTGTGGACCGTCCTCGCCGTCGTCGCCGCGTTCGGTGCGGCGCTGGCGGCCGCCTACTTCCTGCGGCTGCTCCGTCAGGTCACCCACGGCCACCCGACACCCGCCGTGGCCGGGTTCGCCCCGCCCGTGGTCGGCGGCCGCCCCCGACTCGCGCCGGCCGGGCTCGCCAATGCCGAGCTGCTGTCCTGGGGTCCGCTGGTGGTGCTCGCACTTGGCCTGGGGCTGCTGCCGTCGCTGGTCCTGGCGCTGTCCGCCGAGGCCGCCCGCGCCCTCGCGGCGGTGGCGGCATGACCGACGACGCGCTCCCCTCAGCGGAGGAGGCGACATGACCGTCGACCAGGTTGCCCTGCTGCCGGTGTACGCCGCCGCCCTCACCGTCGTCGCGGCGCTGGTGACCGACCTCGTCGTACCCGGTCGGCGCGCGCCCGTGCTGGCCGTCACCGCGGTCGGGGCGGGGCTCACCGCGCTGACCGCGTGGCTGCGGGGGACCGGCCCGACCCGGCAGACGTTCTGCTCGCAGGCCGGCTGCTCGTACGTGTCCGACCACACCGCCGCCGTGGTGGCGGTCCTGTTCGGCCTGCTCACCCTCGGGGTGTTGGCTTTTTCGGTACCGGCGCTGCGCGGCGGGGCCCCACCCGGGGAGTTCTGTTTCCTGCTCGCGTGCTCGATGACGGGCGGCGTCGTGCTCGGCGCATCCCGGGACCTGATCACGCTGGTGGTGGCCGTCGAGACGGTGACGTTGCCGCTGTACGCCCTGGTCGGGCTGCGCCGCCGGTCCACCGCGTCGGCCGAGGCGGCGGTGACCTTCTTCGTGGTGAGCGTGGTGTCGACGGCGGTGACGCTGCTCGGTGCCGCCCTGCTGTACGCGTCGACCGGCGCGATCCACTTCGGCCCGCTGGCGGCTGCCCTGGCCGACCGGGGCCACCTGGTGTCGCTGCCGCTGACCACGGTCGGGGTGGTGCTCGTCCTGGTCGGGTTCGGTTTCAAGGTCGCCGCGGTACCGCTGCACGCCTGGGCACCGTCCACCTACGACGGTGCGCCGCTGCCGGTGGCCGCCTACCTGTCCACCGCGTCGAAGCTCAGCGGGGTGGTGGCCATCCTGCTGGTCAGCACCCAGGCCCTGCGACCGTGGCTGGACGTGGCCGGCCCGGTGCTCGCGGTACTGGCCGCGGTGACGATGACCGTGGGTAACCTGGTCGCGCTGCGGCAGCGCCGGATGGTACGGCTGCTGGCCTGGTCGTCGATCGCCCAGGCCGGGTACATCCTGGCCCCGCTGGGCGCGTTCGCGGTGTCCACCGGCCGCACCGACCGGGTACTCGCGGTCGTGGTGACCGCCACCGTCGGGTACGCGATTTTCTTCGTGGTGCTGGAGTTGGCCGCGTTCGGTGCCGTCATCGCGCTCCGGGGTGACACCGACGGCGGGGAGATCTCCGACTACCGGGGTTCCCGACGCCGTTCGCCGTGGGTGACCGGGGCGTTCGCGGTGGCGCTCGCCGGGCTGGCGGGCCTGCCGCCCGGCCTGGCCGGCCTGTTCGCCAAGGTCACCATCGTCCGGGCGCTGTTGACCGGCGGCGCCGGCTGGCTGGCCGTCGTCGTGGCGATCAACGCGGTGGTCGGCCTGGCGTACTACATCCGGGTGGTGGCGACCCTGTTCGCGTTCGCGCCGGCGGACGTGCGCCGGGCGCGGCACCTGGAGCGGCCGCACCTGCCGTGGGCGGTCGCCGTCGGTCTGGCCGTGGTTACGCTCGCCGGCCTGGTGGTGGGCCTGGCCCCGCAACTGGTACTAGACGCCGCCAACCTGACCCGCTGAGCGCCGGCGCGCTCCCGGCTGATTCACAGGATCGGCCGGGAAGGGCGGACCCGGTCGGGGCGTTGGAAGCGTCGCGTCCGGCACGTACCCGAAGGAGTTACCGTGCATCGCCACTTCAACGGCCTCAAGACCGCGGCCCTGCTCGGGCTGCTCACCTCGTTGATCCTGCTCGTCGGATACTGGTTCGGTGGCAGCGGCGGCCTCGTCATCGCCCTCGTGCTGTCGCTCGCCATGAACACGGTGTCCTATTTCTGGTCGGACAAGCTCGCGCTGCGGGCCATGCGGGCCCAACCGGTCACCGAGCAGCAGGCACCGCAGCTGTACGCGATCGTCCGTGACCTGGCCAACAGCGCCGGTCAACCGATGCCCCGGCTGTACGTGAGCCCGACCGCCCAGCCCAACGCCTTCGCGACCGGCCGCAACCCGCAGCACGCCGCGGTCGCCGTCACCGAGGGCATCCTGGGCGTCCTAACCCCACGTGAGCTGCGCGGCGTCATCGGGCACGAGCTTTCCCACGTGTACAACCGGGACATCCTGATCTCCAGCGTCGCCGGTGCGCTCGCCGGCATCATCACGATGCTGGCCCAGCTCGCCTGGTTCATCCCCCTCGGCCGGTCCGACGACGAGGACGGTCCCGGCATCGCCGGGTACCTGTTCATGCTGATCCTCGGCCCGCTGGCCGCGATGGTGATCCAGATGGCGATCAGTCGCAGCCGCGAGTACCAGGCCGACGAGTCCGGTGCCAAGCTGACCGGTGACCCGGCCGCTCTGGCCAGCGCCCTGCGAAAGATCCACAGCGGTACCCGGGCCTTGCCGCTGGCCCCCGAGGGGCAGCTGACCAGCACCGCCCACCTGATGATCGACAACCCCTTCCGGGCGCGCGGGCTGGCCAACCTGTTCTCCACCCATCCCCCGATGGAGCAGCGGGTCGCCCGACTGGAGGAGATGGCCCGGTCCGCCGGTCCGATCCAGTACCTGCGGTAACCTCGTTGTCCGTGGCTACCCTGGTGCTGGTTCACGGCGGGCTGTGGGAAGACAACATGGACGCCGAACGGTTCTGGGGCCGCCCGGGCATCCTGGACGGGCTCCGGCGGGCCGGGTTCACCGTGTCGGCCCCGGACCGGGCCGTACGGGCCATGAGCTGGGACGCCGAGGCCGAGCACCTCGCCGCCCTGCTTCCGCCCGGCCCGCTCATCGTCGTCGCGGGGTCCAACGGATGCTCGACCGCCGTCGCTCTCGCCCTCTCCCGTCCGGTACTGGTGGAGCGGCTGCTGCTGGCCTGGCCGGCGACCGCCGGTGACCCGGTGATCGACCGGCCGGCCGCCCGCACCATGGTCGCGATGGGGGCCGACCCGGGGACGGCCGAGGCCATGCTCGCCGGCGACACACTCCGCGGATTCACCGACGCCCAGTTGGGGGCGCTGGACCTGCCGGTCGGGGTACTACCGTCGATCGCGAGTCCATACCACCGCCGGAGCACTGTGGACGCGCTGCTCAAAGCCGTACCCGACGCCGTCGAGCTGGTACCGGCCACCCCGGAGCCCCCCCGGCCGGAGTTCGAGGCGTACCGCGACGAATTCGTGGCCGTGGTCACCGGATTCGCGACCGAACATGACGTTATAACCAGTACCTGGTGAACGATCTGGATCATGCTTTGCAGGGACCGGCGGTACGGCCCGCACCGCGCCCGGCCGCAGCCGCCCCCGTGGCCGGCGCTCGTCAGTACGATCCTCAACGGCCAGGCGGAGCCGATCGCTCACCGGTAGTTGGTGAACTGATTCGATCATGCTGTTAACCTGCGCGTTCAGTCATCATGGCAGCCGTCAGGCCGTCGCCAGGCCGTCAGGCCGTTCCGATTCCCCGCTGAACATGCGATCGACGGCGCGACGCGTGCGTTCCTCGCTGCTCGGCATGAGATGGGTGTAGGTCCGCAGGGTGAAGCCTGGGTCGGAGTGTCCGAGGTACGCGGCGAGCGCCTTGATGGACTCGCCGCCGTCCAGGAGGACCGAGGCGTAGAAGTGACGCAGTGCGTGCATACCGTTCTC
>JAVHWE010000284.1:0-3150 GCA_032160285.1 Micromonosporaceae bacterium
TCCCGCCGGCATAACCGACTTCTCACCGGTACCGGTCAGAGCGCTTCCAGCCCGCGCTCGCCGGTGCGGACCCGGACCACGTCCTCGACCGGCGTGACCCATACCTTCCCATCACCGATCTTGCCGGTGCGGGCGGCGGTCACGATCGCGTCGACGACCTTGTCCACATCGATCTCGTCGGTGACAACCTCGAGCCGGATCTTCGGCACGAACTCCACCGTGTACTCCGCGCCCCGGTACACCTCGGTGTGGCCCTTCTGGCGCCCGTACCCCTGAACCTCGCTGACGGTCAGGCCGGCCACGCCGAGGGCGTGCAGGCCTTCCTTGACCGTATCGAGTTGGTACGGCTTGATGACCGCGGTCACCAGCTTCATGCCCATTCCCTCCATGTCCGCGCGCTAACCGGAGACCTTCTCGGCGGTCGTCGCCGACGTGTGGTCCGCGGCCGTCCTGGCCCCACCGACGCCGGCGAGGGCGAACGCCCCACCGGAGCTGGTGGAGGGCCCGTAATCGTAGGCGCTCTCGGCGTGCTCGGCGTTGTCGATGCCATCGAGCTCAGCCTCTGCCGTGATCCGGAAACCGATCGTCTTCTCGATCGCCAACCCGATGATGTACGCGAGGACGAACGAGAACACACCGACGGCGACAACCGCGACCGCCTGCTTGCCCAGCTGCTGCGGACCGCCGCCGTAGAACAGCCCCTTGACACCCCCGGTACCGGCGATGAACGGCGCCGCCAAGAACCCGATCAGGAGGGCGCCGGTCGCGCCGCCGACCAGGTGGACGCCGACCACGTCGAGCGCGTCGTCGAAGCCGAACTTGTACTTCAACCCCACCGCGGTGGCGCACAGCGCACCGGCGATCAGTCCGAGGGCGATCGCACCCATCGGCTCGATCGTGGCGCAGGCCGGGGTGATGGCGACCAGTCCGGCCACCGCACCGGACGCCGCGCCGAGGGTGGTCGGCTTACCGTCGCGCAACCACTCCACGATGATCCAGCCCAGTAGGGCCGCGCCGGTCGCCACCTGTGTGTTGACGAACGCGATGGATGACAGTGTGTTGGCCGCGATGGCCGAGCCGGCGTTGAAGCCGAACCAGCCGAACCACAGCAGAGCCGCGCCGATCAGCACCATCGGCAGGTTGTGCGGCTTGAACTTCTCCTTCGGCCAGCCGACCCGTCTGCCGAGAACCAGGGCCAGGGCCAGGGCGGCCGAACCGGCGTTGACGTGCACCGCGGTTCCACCGGCGAAGTCGAACGCCTTCAGCTTGCTGTAGATCCAGCCGTCCGGGGCGAACACCCAGTGCGCGACCGGGAAGTACACCACCGTCGTCCAGACCGTGACGAAGACCAGCCACGAGCCGAACTTCGCCCGGTCGGCGATCGCCCCGGAGATCAGGGCCGGCGTGATGATCGCGAACATCAACTGGAAGGCCGAGAAGGCCAACACCGGAATCGTGTCCGGATTGGCCGTCGTACCGTCAGCCAGGAATGGCACCCACAACGACTTCAAACCGGTGAAGGCTCCGCGCAGTCCCCAGTAGTCGGAACCGCCGATGACACCGTGGAACGTGTCGGCGCTGAAGGAAAGCGCGAACCCGTAGAAGACCCACAGGACGCTGACCACGGCGATCGTGGCGAAGTTCATCATGAGCATATTGAGTACGCTCTTCGTCCGCACCATGCCGCCGTAGAACAGGGCCAGGCCCGGCGTCATGAGCAGAACGAGCGCACTCGATGCGAGTACCCAGGCGGTGTCGCCCGCGTTGATCGGCGGCACACTGCCTCCTCTCGGTCCGTGGTCATCCATCCCGGCTCGCCCTGGCCACACTGCCCCTGGCTGCCGGATGCGCGAAGACTTACGAATCGCTGTTTCGGGCTTCAGCCAGCTGCGGTTTCAGGTGCGTGACGGATTGTTTCGAACATGTGACGGTGTTGCGCCACAAACGCCGTAACCGGGCCCGATAGAGCGCACCGGGCAGGTACCTACAATCCAGGGATGATCAGAACGTACCCGTAGAGGATCACCAAAATCAGGCCGACCGCCACACCGGTGACCGCCAAGCGGGCCCCGCGCTGGCCGGAATGACGGATCTGGCGCAGCGCGAGCAGACCCAGGACGAGCGGGAGCGGGGTCCAGGTCAGGATCGCGACCACCGACGCGATAGCGAGCGCGTTCCAGCGGGATACCGCCGTGGCCGCGCCGGCCGAATGCTGGCCACGGTCGGCCGTACGGCGGCCCGCGACACGACGTAGGCGGCGACCGAACGATCCCGTGTCGGCGGCGCGTGACCCTCGCCGTCGCCGCGATGACCGGCGGGTACCCGCACCGTCGCCGGCCCGCGTGGTGCCAGCGGTCTCCACCGGGCGGGTACCGTCACGCGGACCCACACCGCGGCCCGATCCGACGCGGTGTAGTGAGCCGACGATGCTCGTCGCACCCGCTCCGTTGACCGGACCCGCTCCACCGACCGAACGGCCTCCGTTGACCGGGCCCGCAGCGCCGACCGGACCGGTTCCGTCAACCGAAGAACCTGCGGCTCCCCACTGGCCGGCGCCGCCGAACCGGGTACCGCGTCGGCCCGTCGGCTCCGCCGCCGCAGGGGCGGACTTCGGGACGATAAACGTCGGCCGGATCCGACCATCGGAGCCGCCCGATGCAGCCCCGCCGCCAGAGCCCCCGGACCCGCCAGAGCCCCCGGACCCACCGGACGCAACGGACCCGCCGGACGCGTTGTCGACGAAGCCGTTGCTGCCCGAACCCGTGCCGGCCGACGCGCCGAATCGCGGGTCGAGCCGAGGCTCCGGTTGCGGATCGCGATCGACGCTCGGGCGGGTGGACTGGCGTGCGTGCGCCGAGAACCGGCGCGGGCCGGGCTGGCCGCCCGGCACCCGAGAACCGGGCGGTGGCGAGGCACGAGACGGCGCGGGCGGGTCGGGCTCCCGGAAACTACCCGGGCCGGGTGACCGGAAACCGCGCGGGTCGGGTGATCGGAAACCGCTCGGATCGGCGGCGGCGAACACGATCCGGCGGGACTCCTCGTCGCGAAGGTCGTAGTAACCGATCCGGCGCAAGGGATCCAGCAGCAGGTCGGCCGCCGCCGTGATCATCTGGGTACGTCGCAGGTCGCCGGTGGGCAGATCCGGGTGGT
>JAVHWE010000425.1:0-3703 GCA_032160285.1 Micromonosporaceae bacterium
GACCCGCAGAGCCCGGAGGACCACGCGATGGTCGCGTTCAACGACATGGTGCTGGCGGATGACCGGGTGGAATCGGTGATGCTGCCGATCGCCGATGGCCTCACCATGGCCCGTCGCCGGTAGGTCGCGGCCAGCGCTGGCGGCGCAGCGCCGTCATGGCCAGCGCTGACATCAGGAGGAAGACCGGTACCAGCAGGAACGCCAGGTGCGGGCCGATCCGGTCGGCGACGGCACCGAGGACGAACGGCGCGATCCCGAACGACAGGCTCAGCGCGTACGACGTCCGCGCGGCCGCCAGGTCGGGCTGGCCGGCGGAGTACTCGACCGCGAGCGACATGGCGAGCGGGTAGTGCAGGGCGTTACCCAGACCGGTGATCACCAGCCCGACCAGCGCCAGCAGCGGTACGGTGGCCAGCCAGAACACGGTGAAGCCGACGGCGCTCAGGGCCAGCGCCCCGAGCATGACCGTGGTACCGGCCAGGCGCAGGGTCAGCCGGCCACCGGCGAGACGGCCCACACACATCCCGGCGACCACCGCCGACACCGCCGCCGTGGCGCCACCGGGGCTGACGTGCGCGTGGCTGCGCAGCACGTCGGCCAGCCACAGGTTCAGGCACACCTCGACCGATCCGGTGGCCACGATGCTCGCCCAGACCAGCCAGTACGGTCGGGGCAGCCGGCCAGCCGTCACCCCGCGCGGTGTCTGGTCGACCGCCACCCCGTACGGGGTCGGGTCGGCAGCCACCCCGTACAGGGCCGGGGCGGCGCGGGCGGCCCGTAGCCGGAAGGTCATCGCCACCACGGCCAGCGCGACGATGACCACGATCACGACGCCGAGCCCCGGCCGCCACCCGTACCCGGCCGCGACGGCGGTGCCGACGGTGACCGGGGCGATCAGGCCGACGGCCGCCGCCACCGCGTTGGCCTCGCTGAACGCCGCGGCCCCGCCCGGGCCGTGGTGGTCGGCGAGTACCGCGACGATGCCGTTGACCACCAGGCCGCCGCTGGTGGACGCCAGCATCACCGACGTCAGCGTCGCCGGCAGATGGTGCGACAGCAGCAGGGCCACCGTCGAGGCGCCCACCCCGGCCAGGCCGAGCCAGATAACCGCGGCCCGGCCGAGCCGGCGGACGAGTACCGGCAGCAGCAGCCCGGTCAGCGCGCCGCCGAGCGCGAACGCGGTGCCGTGCAGGCTCGCCACGCTGCGGCTGGTGTGCTGCTCGTCGCGCAGCAACGGGACGATCGGGCCGAACCCGTAGAAGAAATACCCCCACGCACCGAGCTGCGCATAGGTCATCCAGGTCAGGCGGTCGCGGACCAGCGATGACGTCACATGGCCGAGCTTCCCCGAAGGCGGGCCCCCCGGATACCGCTTAACGCGGCACCAGGGGGACCCGCGCCGCCCAACGCGGCACCAGAGGCCCCGCGCCGCTTAACGCGGCACCGAAAGGCCCCGCGCCGCTTAACGCGGCACCGAAAGGCCCCGCGGCCGTCAGCGCACGCTCCGGGCGAACGACCGCGCCGCCCAGGTAGCGGCGGCGACGGCCAGTGCGGTCGTGATGACCAGGGCCTTCCAGACGCTGGAGTTGCCCGGGTCACCGGCGAACAGCGCCCGCGAGGCGTCGACGGCGTAGGTGAACGGGTTCCAGTCGCCGACGCTGCGCAGCCAGCCGCTCAGCGGCAGCAGGATTCCCGACAGCAGCAGGACCGGCATGCTCACCGCGTTCATCAGCGGTGCCAGCGCGTCCTCGCTACGCAGCTTCAGCGCCAGCGCGTAGGAGATCGCCGACAGCATCAGGGCGATGAGCGCCAGCAGCGCCAGGGCCAGCAGCAGGTCGCCGATCCGGACGGTCAGCCCGAACGGAAGCGCGAGCACGGTCAGCAGGATGGCCTGGACCAGCAGCGTGACCATGTCGCGCAGGGAGCGGCCGAGCAGCAGCGACAGCCGGCTGACCGGGGTGACCCGCATCCGTTCGATGACGCCGGCCCGCAGTTCGGCGATCAGGCCGAAGCCGACGAACAGCGTGCCGAACATCGCCAGCTGCACCAGCAGGCCCGGGACGAAGAACCGGTACGCGTCCTCGGCGCTCATCCGCAACGCGTTCTTCAGCAGCGGGCCGAACAGCAACAGGAAGTACACCGGCTGCATCAGCCCGACGATCAGCCAGACCGGATTGCGCAGCACCAGGGTCATCTGCCGGGTGAAAACCAGCCAGGTGTCACGGACAAGCTTCATGTCAAACTCCTTCCGCGCTCTCGCGCAGCGACCGGCCGGTCTTGGCCAGGAAAACGTCGTCAAGGCTGGGTCGGTGGAGCTCGATCGAGCCCAGGGTGACGCCCGCGCCGTCGAGCGTGCGCAGGATGTGCGGAATCGCGGTGGCGCCGGCGTCGACGTACAGCCGGACGCTGTCGTCGAGGGCCTCCACCTTGGCGACATAGGGCTCGTCGCTGAGCAGTTCGACTGCCTTTTCGATCGCACCGTTCAGGCCGACGGTGACCACGTCACCGGCGATCTCGCGCTTCAGCTCGGCCGACGTACCCTCGGCGACGAGGAGGCCGTTGTCCATGATCGCGATGCGGTCACAGAGCGCGTCCGCCTCCTCCAGGTAGTGCGTGGTGATGAACACGGTCATGCCCTCGTCGCGCAGACGCCGCACCTCGTCCCACATGTGCACACGGCTCTGCGGGTCCAGACCGGTGGTCGGTTCGTCGAGGAAGACGACGCTCGGCTGGTGGATGACGCCCAACGCGACGTCGACGCGTCGCCGCTGCCCGCCGGAGTAGGTCTTGCACAGGCGGTCGGCGAAGGTGTCCAGCTGGAACGCTTTGACCGCCTGTTCGGCCCGGGTACGCGCCTCGGTCTTGTCCACGCCGTACAGCCGGGCCTGGTAGACAAGTTCCTCGCGGGCGCTGACCTCGTCCCAGGTACAGCCGCCCTGCGCCACGTACCCGATGCGCCGACGCACCTCGCCGGGTGAGCGCCGCAGGTCGACGCCGGCGACGGTGGCCTCGCCACCGTCGGGCGACAGCAGGGTCGCCAGCATCCGCAGCGTGGTGGTCTTGCCCGCGCCGTTCGGGCCGAGAAAGCCGGTGATCGAGCCCGGTTCGACGTTGAAGCTCAAGTGGTCGACGGCCCGGATGTTGCCGTGGAAGACCTTGGTGAGCTCGTGCACGACGATGCGGCCGTCCGGCTGGCCCGCGTTCGGTGCACTCTCCTGCTGGGTGAGGGTCACGGGCCCTATCTCACCACGGCCGGGGGTGCCGATTGTGCGCGGCGCGCGCTCCCGCCAACGCCCCACCGGGTCTGACAGCTCTCATTGGCGCACGCCCGGAGCGGGCCGCTGGCCCAGGCTCCCGATCCGCGCCACGACGTGGTCGTCGGCCGGGCACGCCCACGAGGCGATTCCGTTGACGGGCCGGGCGCTGAGGCCGCGCTCATGGGTCGGGCACGTAGGCCAGGGTGGCCAACGCCGTGCCGGCGGCGGCCGGCCGGCGCGAGCGCGGTTTAGGCCGTTGCCCCACGGGGGATATCCCGGAAAGGCCCGAGACCGGAGTGATCGCGATGACGTGTGCCCACCGCCAGCGATGAGGCGTTGCCATGTTGACTGTCGCGGTGCCGACGGAGCTGGCCTGGCACGGTCGCCATGTGCAGCACAACGATCATCCGCACGTGCACGGCACGAATCTGGGCATCCGGGCCTCG
>JAVHWE010000437.1:0-8014 GCA_032160285.1 Micromonosporaceae bacterium
CCAGGATCCGTACCGTCTCGTCCAGTACCACCCGGGCCAGATCGCGCTGGTCCAGATTGGTCGCGGCGGCCATGCTGACCTGCTGCAGCGCGGCCAGCCGGCGGCGTAGCGCCGCCACGTCGGTCGCCTCCACGGGCGGGGCCGGCGGCTCGGACGCCTCGCTGTGCCGCCGCGCGCCGCCGGGTTCTCCGCTGCGGTTTCCGCCGCCGCGACTGCGACTGTTGTCGCTGTGGCTGACGGCGGTACCGGTCGAGCCGACCGTGGTCTGCGCCGCGGAGGTCTCCACCAGCCCGAACTCGGCCCGGATCGACCCGACCCGCTCCGCCCACTGTTCCCGCACCGCCAGCATCAACGCCATCCCGGCCTGCGCCTGCGCCTGCGCCGGCTCACCGAGTGCCCGCAGCGCCCGGGCCCGCACCAGCGCCGCCTCGTACCCGACCAGCGGCGCGTTCAGCCGCATGATCGATAGCTCGATGCGCGACAGCAGCCGCAGTGCCGTCTCGGGATGTCCGGCGAGCAGGGCGAGGTCGGCGCGCGCCACCCCGTGGTACGCGCGCAGGGTCCGGTTGCTCGCGCCGGCACCGAGGTCGCCCACCGCACGATCGGCCGCGGCGCGGCGGCCCGCGCGCTCCTCGCGGCTGGCGCGGTGGCACTGCGCCAGCCGACCGAACGCCTGGTAGACGAAGAAGATCCGCTGCGGTGGCAGCATCGCCTTCGGACCGATCTTCAGCTGCCGGAACTCGGCGACCACCCGTTCGAACGGCTCGCCCAGTTCGCCGCGCTCGACCAGGGCCACGATCTGGGCGGTGAACAGGTTGATGATCTGGATCCGGTTGTGCGGGTTGAGGGCCAGGAACCGGCGCATCGCCTCGATACCGGCCGCGGCCTCGTCCCGGTGGCCGAACTGGGCCGCGATGATCGACGCCACGGCGCTGAGCGGGGCGCCCTCGGCCTGCGCCCCGGCACCCAGCCGGGAGCGCCCGCGCTCGTACCAGGCCGCCGCGTCGCGGGTGCGGCCGTCCTGGCACCGGTGCACGGCGGTGCCGGAGATGCCGGTCAGGTAGTCCCCGAGCTCGAGCCACCGTTCGTGTTCGGTGAGCGCGCCCGCCCAGGCCTGCCCGTCGTCGGCGGCACTGACGAACTGCCCGGCACCGCGCTCCCACTCGACGTGGGCGACCACGACCGGGTCGCCGAGGTCCGCGGCCACGGCCGAGGCCCGGGCGAAGATCCGGCGAGCCAGCCGGGGCAGGCCGGCCACGTTGGCGGCCAGTCCGAACCCGGCCATCGCCCGGGTGTACTCGGTACCCGGGCCCAGCTTGTTGATGGCGTACAGGGACCGGAACGCGATGACGCCGCGCAGCCGGATGTTCATCTGCATGGTCGAGGCGTACCCGGCGGCCTCGTTGCACAGCGCCTGCAGCCGCAGCCGCTCCCGCTCGCGGCCGCGGGCGGTGCCGAAGCCGATCCTGGTCGCGCCGATCGCGAGGCCGACCGCGAACATCCACACCGTGCTCAGCAGCAGGGCCAACCGGCGCCGGGGGAGCGGCCGGCCCAGCTCCGACAGGCCCCGGCAGGCCGATTCGAACGCCTGCGCCGGGTCCCACGCGCCGAGCTGCGCCCAGGCGATCTGGGTCAGGATCCGGGCCCGGCGCAGCGGCTCGGGCTCACCGCGCAGGCCCCGGTCGAAGAACCGCAGCGCCTCGGCGAAGCGGCCGACCTGGTTACAGCCGGTGCCGAGCGCCACGAAGAAGTCCGGCTCCGGGGCGATCCTGCCCCGGTCGGCGGCGGCGCCCGCGACCTCGAGGAAGCCCACCGCCTCCGCCGGTGCGTGATCGGCCAGCGCGAGCCGGCCGGCGGCCAGGCCGCTGGCGTACGCCTTCCGGGGGTCCCGGTCGATCTCGCCGAGCGCGTAGTGCCGGGCGATCGCGTACACATACCGGGGATCGGCCGCCTCCAGGACCTCGGCGATGCGCTGATGCAGCCGGCGCAGCCGGACCGGGTCGAGGCCGGCCAGCAGCGCCTCGCGGATCCGGTCGTGCAGGAACCGGTACCCGCCCGCGCCCGACGCCGTGACCAGCCGGCGGACCTCCGCCTCCGCCAGCGCGTCGCGCCCCTGGCGCGGATTGACGCCGCACACCATGGCGACGAGGTCGGTCTGGAACCGCCGACCGGTCGCCGCGCCGGCGGTCAGCAGCCGGCGGCTCTCCGCGCCGAGCCCGTCGATGCGCTTCAGCACGAGGTCGAGGGCGTCGCCGGTGAGTTCCAGCCGGTTGAGCCCCGGCAGGTCGAGCCGCCAGCCGCCCCACCACGGGGTGATGAGGCCGGCGTCGACCACCGCGCGCACGTACTCGACGATGGTGAACGGGTTGCCGCCGACGCGCGCGACCAGTTCACCGATGACCGCGTCCGCCACCCGGACGCCGCCCAGGTGCAGCGCCACCAATTCGGCGACCGCCGCCTCGCCGAGCTGGCCGAGGACCATCCGGGTGTCGACGGTCCCGCCCAGGTCGCTGTCGAAGCGGGCCAGCGCCGCCCGGTTGTCGACATCGTCGCGACCGGTACCGACGACCAGCAGCGGAGCGGTGGGCAGCACCGTCGCCACCTGCTGGAGCACCCGCCGGGTCGGCCCGTCGAGCCACTGCACGTCGTCGAGGTGCAGGATGGCGCCCTCCCACTCGATCGCCAACCGGACCAGGAAGGCGGCGACCGCGTTGGTGAACTGCTCGTGGCGGTCCCGCCCGCCCAGGTCCGGGGCTCCGACCAGGCTGGCCAGCATCGGCGACAGGGCGTTCAGCAGCGGACCGCCGGGGCCGGCCGCCCGGCGGACCCGGTCGACGGCCAGCTCCCGGTCCGGCCCCGGAAGCTGGTCCAGCGTGCGCAGGTACCGTTCGACCGCGGTCCGCAGCGGGGCCAGCGGGACGGGATCGTCGGGCACGCACTTGCCGTACAGGACAAGATCGCCGTCGACGGCGGCGGCGCCGGTGAGCTCGCGCACCAACCGGCTCTTGCCGACCCCGGCCGGGCCCTGGACCACGACCGCGCCGCCGTCGCCGAGGCGCGCCTTCAACCACCGGTTCGCCAGTTCGACGACCTCGTTGTCACGGCCGACTAGTGCCTGTGGCCCGAACCGCCCCGGCGGCCAACGGCCGGGTCGGGCGGTTACCCGGTCCGGGAGCTGGTCCGAGGTGCCGGCGGGCCGCGCGATCAGGGCGTGCAGGTCGTCGAGCAGACTCTCGCCGGTCTGGTACCGGTCGTCCGGGTCCTTGGCCATCAGCGTGGCGATGATCGCGGCGAGCGGCGGCGACAGGTCCGGGCGCAGGGCGCGCGGGTCCGGTATCGGTGCGGTGGCGTGCAGCCGGATCAGCTCGCCCGCGTCGGACGACCGGTACGGCAGCTGGCCGGTGACGGCCTGGAAGAGCAGCACCCCCAGCGCGTACAGGTCGGATCGGCCGTCCACCGGGCGCTTGAGCATGCCGGCCTGCTCCGGGGCGCTGTACAGCAGCGTGCCCGCGATCCGGTCGCCCTGGCTGCCGCCCCGCGCCGCCAGGCCGAAGTCGATGAGTCGGGCCGTGTTGTCGGAACAGACGATAACGTTGTCCGGCTTGACGTCACGGTGCACCAGGCCGACGCGGTGTGCGGCGGCGAGCGGCGCCAGCACGTCGATCGCCAGCCGTACCGCGCGCTCGGCGTCGAGCACCCCACCCTGCAGGACCTGGGACAGCGGCGGGCCGTCGATGTACTCCAGGATCAGGTACGGGCCGGCCTCGACCTGCCCGACCTCGAAGATCTTCGGCAGTAGCGGGTGGCCGACGCAGCCCATCAGCGCCGCTTCGCGGCGGATCGCGGTCAACGCCCGGTCGCCGCCGGCGCGGGTCATCAGCTTGAGCGCGTAGTCGCGACCCTGCCGGCGGACACGGTAGACGACGGTGTCGGCTCCGCGCCCGAGTTCCGAGATCAGCTCCAGATCCGGAAACGCTCCGGGCGCCACCCCAAAGATCGCGGTCAACGTGCCCTTCCATGTGCGCTAGGCCAGGAGGACGTTACGCCCTGGGGCCGGTCGCGACCACCCGTAGCGCGTTGGCCGGGGCATTCGCGTCTCTAGCGGGCCCTGGTGCGACGCATCCCGCGGATCCTGTCCGGGCCCTCGCCGCGTGGGCGCGTCGGTGCGGGAGGCGGGCACCTTAATATTCGGTCATGACGGAGTCGTCCGACCGGACCGATCCGGCGCCGGCCGGCGCCGCAGCGGCCGGCAGCGCGGCGGGCGACTGCCCCGCCGCCGACTTCCCCGCCGCCGAGTTCCCCGCCGCGACGGCCGAGCGGTGGCGGCAGCTTGCCCTGGCCGTACTCCGCAAGGTCGGTACCGCCGGTGACGACACGACGGCCGATCGGGTCGACGAGCTGCTGTCGGTCAGCACGTACGACGGGATCAGGGTCGGTGGGCTGTACACCGCCGCCACCGCGGTACCGCCGAGCGGTGAGCCGGGTTCGCCGCCTTACACCCGCGGTACCCGCCCCGCCGGTGGCTGGGGCGTGCGGGCCCGGCACGACGACCCGGACCCGAGGGCGACGAACCAGGCGATCCTGGCCGACCTGGACAACGGCGTCACGTCGCTCTGGCTGGTGTTGGGCGGCGACGGGCTCGACCCCGGTTCGCTCGCGGACGTCCTCGACGGGGTGTATCCCGACCTCGCCGACGTGGTGCTCGACGCCGGTGCGGACACCGCGGCGGCGGCCGAGGCCTACCTCGCACTGCTGGGCGACCGGGGACGGGCCGGTTCGGCGGCGGTCGGTGGCAACCTCGGCGCCGATCCGCTCGGCTGGCTGGCGCGTACCGGTCAGCCGGCCGACCCCGCCACGGCGGCCGCACTGGCCGTGCGCTGTGCCCGGGGAGCCGGGTCGCCACGCGCGCTGACGGTCGACGCGACGGTGTACCACGACGCCGGCGGCAGCGACGTCGAGGAGTTGGGCTGTGCCGTCGCCACCGGGGTGGCCTACCTGCGCGCGCTGACCGGCGCCGGGCTCGACGTGGCGACCGCGTTCGGCCAGCTCGACTTCAGGTACGCGGCCACGGCCGATCAGTTCCTCACGGTCGCGAAGCTGCGGGCGGCCCGGCGGCTGTGGGCGCGGGTGGCCGAGGTCTGCGGCGCACCGGCTGCCGGCGCGCAGCGCCAGCACGCGGTCACCTCGTCGGCGATGATGACCGGGCGCGACCCCTGGGCGAACATGCTGCGGGCCACCCTGGCCTGCTTCGCGGCCGGCATCGGCGGCGCCGACGCGGTTACCGTGCAGCCCTTCGACAGCCGCCTCGGACGGCCGGACGCGTTCGCCCGCCGGATCGCCCGCAACACCCAGTCCCTGCTGATCGAGGAGGCGAACGTGGCCCGGGTGGTGGATCCGGCCGGCGGCTCCTGGTACGTCGAGCGGCTCACCGAGGACCTGGCCCGGCAGGCGTGGGACTGGTTCACCGCGATCGAACGTGCCGGCGGGATGGCGGCCGCACTCGACCGGGGCCTGGTGGCCGAGCGGTTGGCCGCGACCTGGGCCCGCCGGTCGGACAACATCGCCCACCGCCGCGACCGGATCATCGGCGTGAACGAGTTCCCGAACCTCGGCGAGGTGCTGCCGGTCCGGGTAGCGGCGGCCGGCGGGGATTCGGCGATCTCATCGCCGCAGGCGGATCGGGTGACGCCGGCGGCGCGGACGGGCCTACCGCGCCATTACTACGCCGAGGCGTTCGAGGCGCTCCGCGACCGTGCCGACGCGCGGGACACCCGGCCGACGGTCTTCCTGGCCACCCTCGGTCCAGCCGCCGCACACGCCGCCCGCGCGGCGTTCGCGGCCAACCTGTTCGCGGCCGGCGGTATCGCCACGGTCCGGCCGTTCCCCGCCGCCGGCGTCGACCCGGCCGGTATCGCGGCCGCGTTCGTCGCGAGCGGGGCGGTGGCGGCCTGCCTGTGCGGCGCGGACGCCGACTACGCCGACGCGGCCGGCGCCCTCGCGAGCGCCCTGCGCGCCGCGGGCGCGTGCCGGGTATGGCTGGCGGGCCGGCCGGACACCGGTACCGTCGACGACGGAGTCGACGACTACCTGTACGAGGGCTGCGACGCCGTCGCGGTGCTGGACGCGACGCTGCGGGCGGTGGCCTGATGATCCCCGACTTCTCCACCGTCGAGCTGGGCTCGCCGACGGTGCTTCCCGACGCCGCCGCCGGGCCGGGCGGACCCGGATGGGAGACGCCCGAGGGCATCGTGGTGCGGCCGTACTACACCGCCGATGATCTCGCCGGGCTGGATTTTCTCGACACGTACCCGGGGATCGCGCCGTTCGTACGCGGGCCGTACCCGACGATGTACACCACACAGCCGTGGACGATCCGGCAGTACGCCGGATTCTCGACCGCCGAGGAGTCCAACGCCTTCTACCGGCGCAACCTGGCGGCCGGGCAGCGGGGCCTGTCGGTCGCGTTCGACCTGCCCACGCACCGGGGGTACGACTCCGACCACCCGCGGGTGGCCGGTGACGTCGGTATGGCCGGGGTCGCCATCGACTCCATCTACGACATGCGGCAGCTTTTCGACGGCATCCCGCTGGACCGCACCAGCGTGTCGATGACCATGAACGGCGCGGTGCTGCCGGTGCTCGCGCTGTACGTGGTGGCCGCCGAGGAGCAGGGCGTACCGCCGGAGCGGCTGGCCGGGACCATCCAGAACGACATCCTCAAGGAGTTCATGGTCCGCAACACCTACATCTACCCGCCGGGGCCGTCGATGCGGATCATCTCCGACATCTTCGCCTACACCTCGCGGCGGATGCCCCGGTTCAACTCCATCTCGGTCTCGGGCTACCACATTCAGGAGGCCGGCGCGACCGCCGACCTGGAACTCGCGTACACCCTCGCGGACGGCGTCGAGTACCTGCGCGCCGGCCTCGGCGCCGGCCTGGACGTGGACGCGTTCGCGCCCCGACTGTCGTTCTTCTTCGGTACCGGCATGAACTTCTTCATGGAGGTGGCGAAGCTGCGGGCGGCCCGGCTGCTGTGGGCGCGGCTGGTCAGCGACTTCTCCCCGCGGGATCCCCGGTCGCTGAGCCTGCGCACGCACTGCCAGACGTCGGGCTGGTCGCTGGCCGCCCACGACGTGTTCAACAACGTCGTGCGTACCTGTGTCGAGGCGATGGCCGCCACCCAGGGCCACACCCAGTCCCTGCACACCAACGCCCTGGACGAGGCGCTGGCGCTGCCGACCGACTTCTCCGCGCGGATCGCCCGCAACACCCAACTCGTCCTGCAGCACGAGTCCGGTACCACCCGCGTCATCGACCCGTGGGGCGGCAGCGCCTACGTCGAGCGCCTCACCCACGACCTCGCCGACCGCGCCCGGAGCCGGATCGCCGAGGTGGAGGCGGCCGGCGGGATGGCCCGCGCGATCGCCGAGGGCATTCCGAAGCTGCGCATCGAGGAGGCGGCGGCCCGCACGCAGGCCCGTATCGACTCCGGCCGCCAGCCGGTGATCGGCGTCAACCGGTATGTCCCGGACGCCGACGAGCCAATCGAGGTGCTCAAGGTCGACAATGGTGCGGTACGGGCCGCGCAGGTCGACAAGCTGCGTCGGCTGCGCGACGAGCGCGACGAGCGCGCCTGCGTCGCCGCCCTGGACGCGCTGACCCGGGCCGCCGACGCCGGCGGGAATCTGCTCGCGCTGGCCATCGACGCGGCGCGGGCGCGGGCGACGGTGGGGGAGATCTCCGACGCGCTCGAGAAGGTCTACGGTCGACACACCGCGCAGATCCGTACCATCTCCGGGGTGTACCGCGACGAGGCCGGACCGGCCGGCAACATCGACCGGGTGCGGGCGGCGACGGTCGCGTTCGCCCGTGCCGAGGGCCGGCAACCGCGCATCCTGGTCGCCAAGAAGGGTCATGACGGTCATGACAGGGGCCAGAAGGTGGTTGCCACCGCGTTCGCCGACCTGTGTTTGGAAGTCGACGTCGGGCCGCTGTTCCAGACCCCGGGCGA
>JAVHWE010000443.1:0-15437 GCA_032160285.1 Micromonosporaceae bacterium
GTGTCCCGCGACGACGATGTCCGAAGGAACCCGCCGGCCACCCGACGGCAGTCGGACAGCCCCTACGAGTTCCAGAGAGGAACCTGATGTCCGCTCATCGGTACGACGTGGCGATCCTGGGGTCGGGCATCGGTGGCTCGATGCTCGCCTGCATCCTCGCCAAGCATGGCGTGTCGACCCTGCTTCTGGAGGGCGGGACCCACCCCCGGTTCACCATCGGTGAGTCGCTCATTCCGGAGACCGGGATACGACTGCGTATCATCGGCGAGAAGTACGGTGTGCCGGAGATCGGCTGGATCGGGTCCTTCCACGCCCTGCGCACCAGGGTCAGCAGCAACTGCGGCGCGAAGCGCTCGTTCAGCTACATGTACCACAGCCCCGGCAAGGCCCATCAGGTCGAGCACGTCAATCAGCTGCCGACGCTGACGCCGCCGTTCGGCCCGGACTCACACCTCTTCCGTCAGGACACCGACGCGTACCTCGCCGAATTGTCGATCCAGTATGGAGCGACGTACCGTCAACAGACGCGTATCGAGGACATCACGTTCGATCGGGACTTCGTCGAGCTTCGGGCATCAGGCGGCGAGACGTTTCGCGCGTCGTTCCTCATCGACGCCTCCGGTATGCGCTCGATGGTGTCGGACCTGCTCGGCCTGCGCGACGAGCAGCCACGGTTCCGTACGAACACGCGCGCGCTGTATACGCACATGATGGGCGTCAAAAGCGCCGACCTGCTGATCGACCCGCCCGGCGGGCACCAGATGCCGTCTCCGCTCGGTCAGGCCACCATGCATCACGTGTTCGACGGCGGCTGGATCTGGGTCATCCCGTTCAACAACCACCGCACCGCGACGAACCCGCTTACCAGCGTCGGCATGATGCTGGACCGGCGCAGGCACCCGCATCCGCAGGGCACGCCGGAACAGGAGTTCCGGCGGATCACCGCCGGCTTCCCGACGATCGCCCGGCACTTCGCGGACGCCACGGCGGCGCGGCCGTGGATCGGCTCGGGCCGTATCCAGTACTCGTCGCCGCATCTGCTGGCACCCCGGATGCTCCAGCTGCCGCACGCGGCGGCGTTTGTGGACCCGCTGTACTCCAGCGGCATGTCGGTGCTCACCGTGGCGGTGGACCTCATCGCCGAGCGCCTGCTCAAGGCCGTCGCCGAGGACGACTTCGCGGTCGAGCGGTTCCAGTTCATCGAGGACGTGGTCAATCGTGGATTCGACCATTACGACATGATCGTATCCCGATCGTTCGACGCGTTCGCGAGCTATGACCTGTGGAACGCGTGGAACCGAAACTGGATGCTGGGCAACATGCTCGGCGCGTTCGGGCCCCTGTCGCTGCTACTGCGCTACCTCAGGACGAAAGACCGCAGCCACCTGGAGAAGACGACGGAGCCCGGCCGGATCGGAGTGCTCGGCAGCCACCTGCCGGAAGTTGTGGAGGTGATGCGGTTCTCGCAGGGCGCCATCGACGAGGCCGTCGCCGGACACCTGACGCATGACGAGGCCGGCCGGCGCATCTTCGAACGGCTCGGCAGCTGCGACTTCCTGCCTCCCTACATGGGCTTCGGCGATCCGGGCCAGCACGTTCCGGCCACCTTCACGCTGCTTGCCGGCGCGCGACACGTCAACTGGTACCGGCGAAACGCCTCGGCCAGGTGGAAGGACAACTGCACGTTCCCACTCACCACCTATGCCCGGCACGCGCTCGGTTTCGTGCTCGAGACCACCGGCGACTCGATCCGGCAGGCATTCTCCGGTATCCGGGACGTGTTTTTCGCGTCCAATACCGACTGGCGCTACGTTCCCGCCGCGCTGAGTGCCCACGGGCGCAGGTGGACGCCGATTCCCGAGTTCGTTCCTGCCGTGGAGTCCCCCGTCGAGACGGTCGGGGTCGGCGGCGACACTGGGCGAGGAGCGGCCTGAGCGGGTCAGTCGCGCTACCGGGCAGCCGGCCGCCGGCGGCGCGGCGGCGCTCAACGCGGTGAATCCCGCCGAGCCGTGCGCCCCGCCCAGCCGTGCGGCCGCGCTCAGCCCTGCTGGTCGCCGAACAGCATGTGGCAGATGGCCTTCTTGGCGTACTCCTCCGCGGCCGGGGAGTGCGCCTGGTCGCCGGCCGCGGAGGCGACCTCGTACAGGGTGGCGCACAGCAGCCGGCGAAGCATGTCCGGATCCTCCGCGGTAATCTCGCCGGCCTCGGCCAGTTCCCGCACGAAATCACCGATCAGCGCGGACATGGCCGTCGTATAGCGTTGTCCGTCCTCAAGCGCCTGGGCCCGGGCCGCCTCGCCGAGCACGATGGCCCGGTAGGTCGGATCCCGGCTCGCCTCGAAGTACGCGTCCAGTACGCGTCGCATCCGCTTCTCCGCCGGGCCGGTACGCGCGGCCGCCGCCCGCACCCGGTCGACCACACCGGCGTCCACCGCGTCACAGACCGCGTTGAACACCGCGAGCTTGCTGGAGAAGTGGTGATACAACGCACCGCGGGTGACCCGTGCCTCACCGGCCACGTCGTCGATGGAGGTGTCGAGGTAGCCGTTCTCGGTGAACAGCCGGGTCGCCGCCGCGATCAGGGCCCGGCGTGTGTGCTCGGTGTGCTCCTGCCGGAGTGTCTTCGGCCGCGGGCCTCCCGTCATCGGTGATCCACCTTCCGCGCCGGCCGACGTTCGGCTCGCCGTGGAGCTACGACCAGGTCCACGGCGCCCACCCTACCCCTCATCTTGCTACCTCCACTTGACAGGTCGGAGGTCGATGCTATCTAACATGGTGACAGTATGTTAGCGTACCGCCGTACGCCGGATTTTCGGGATCTTGACGCTTGGGCTGACGTGCCCGAGAAGGGGCTTGCGATGTTTGACCGCCTGGCCAGACTGGCCGTCCGTCGACCGAAGCTGGTGCTGATCGCGACCGCACTGCTGGTCGTCGGCGCCCTCCTGTACGGGATGAACGTGCTGTCCGGTCTCAAGCAGGGTGGCCAGACCGACCCGGCGTCGGGCTCGGCCCGGGGCGCCGAGGTACTGGACACCCAGTTCGGTGCCGGGCATCCCAACCTGGTGCTGCTGGTGCGTGCCGACCGCCCGGTCGACGATCCGGCCGTGGCGGCGGCGGCCACCCGGCTGGCCGCGAGGCTGGCCGCCGAACCGGAGGTCGCCGGAGTCTCGTCGTACTGGCAGGTCAAGGCTCCTCCGCTGCGCAGCGACGACGGCCGGACCGCGCTCATCGTGGCGCGGTTGGCCGGAGACCAGAACAAGGCAGCGGCGGCGGTGGACCGGATCGCGCCGCAGTACCGCGGCACGCAGGGATCGCTGCGGGTGCAGATCGGCGGCGAGGCGGCGGTCCGCAGCGAGCTCACCAAGACCGTCCGGGGTGACATCAGCACGGCCGAGGCGATCGGCATTCCGCTCGTCGCACTGATCCTGATCCTCGTCCTGCGCAGCTTTTTCGCCGCCCTGCTCCCGCTGATCGTCGGCTTCTTCTCGGTGCTCGGCACCAATGCGGCGCTGAAGCTGCTCAGCGAGTTCACCGACGTATCCATCTTCGCGCTGAACCTGGCCACCGGTCTGAGCCTCGGGCTGGCGGCCGACTATGGCCTGTTCATCGTCAAGCGGTTCCGCGAGGAACGACGCCGCGGCCTCGACGTGGAGACGGCGATGCGCATCACGATGAACACCGCCGGCCGTACCGTCCTGTACTCGTCGCTCACCGTCGCGGTCGCGGTCTCGTCGATGCTGGTGTTTCCGATGTACTTCCTGCGGTCGTTCGCCTACGCCGGGGTGTCGGTTGTGTTGCTGGCCGCGCTCGGCGCGTTGGTGGCTCTGCCGTCGGCGCTGGTCCTCCTGGGTCGGGGGCTGGACAGGTGGGACTTCACCCGGGCGTTCGTCTGGGTGGGGCGCAGATTCCGTCGGCGCCGCCCGGCTTTCGCCGCCGCCGCCGAGACTACGGACAGCTGGTGGCGCCGCGCCGCGCTGGTTGTGATGCGCCGCCCGCTGTTCTTCACGGCGAGCTCCGCGTTTGTCCTGCTGCTGCTGGGAACGCCGTTCCTTCATCTGAACATCGGCCTACCGGATGACCGGACACTGCCGGCCACGGCAGAGCCCCATGTCGTACAGCAGACGCTGCGCGACGGATTCTCCTCGGTGGCCACCAACGAGGTGGACGTCGTGATTTCCGGCGGGAACCCTGCCGCGCGGGCAACGGACATCGCCGACTATGCCGCGGAGCTGTCCACTGTGGCGGGTGTGGTGGCGGTGGACAGCATCGCCGGCCGCCACGTCAACGGAGCGGCCACCCCGCCGAACCCGCTGTCCAAACGCTTCGCGAGCGCGAACTCGACCTACCTGGCGGTCAGCACCGACATCGAGGGCGTCTCCACGGACGGCCAGAACCTCGTCAAGCGGATCCGGGCGGTGCCATCGCCGTTCCACGCGCAGGTCACCGGTACCTCGGCTGAGCTGCTCGACGCCCGTACCGGCCTGCTCGATCGCATGCCACTGGCACTCGCCATCATCGTCGCCACCACGTTGATCGTGCTTTTCCTGCTCACCGGCGGCGTGCTCATTGCCGTCAACGCGGTGGTGATGAACTTCCTGAGCCTGTCGGCCACGTTCGGTGCACTCGTGTGGATTTTCCAGGACGGTCACCTTGCCGGGCTGCTCGGCTTCCAGGTAACCGGTTGGGTCGACGTTTCCCTGCTCGTCCTGCTGTTCTGCGTGGCGTTCGGCGTGTCGATGGACTACGAGGTGTTTCTGCTGTCGCGGATGAAGGAGGAGTACGTCCGCACCAGGGACAACCACACCGCGATCGCCTACGGAATCGAGAAGACCGGCGGGATTGTCACCGCGGCGGCGCTGATCACGTCGATCGTGTTCCTCGCGATGGTCACCGCTCACGTCACCCATATCAAGATGTTCGGCCTCGGCCTCGGCCTCGCCATGCTGCTGGACGCCACCCTGGTGCGTACCGTGCTGGTGCCGGCGCTGATGCGACTGGCCGGTGCCGCCAACTGGTGGGCGCCCCGGCCGCTACGGGCGATCTACGACAGGTTCGGCCTGAAAGAGGAGGACACCGGCTCGGGGCCGGCGCCCATGCCGACGGTGCCTCGGCAGCAGGTGGCCATTCCCACGCGCCGGTAAGAGGCGCTCGGAGCACTCAAACCAACCCGCTCGCCGCACGTTGAGGATCCTGACCGGGTGTCAGATACGCGTCTGATACCCGGTCAGGACACCGCCCTGTCGGCACGGTCCGTCGCTGCGCAGAATGGAAGAAGACATCGATCGGTAGCCCAGGCACGCTGTTGTCAAGACGGCACCGACACCTCACGTTCCCTGGGTAGTCGTTGGCGGGACACCGGTGTGACTGAGGGGGATCCATGCCTACCACGATGCTGGGCGCTATTCGAAAGCGCCTCCTGACACCGCCGATGGAGACGACCTCATTCGCGATCCGCGGCTTCGCCGTGGACACGCCGGCACGCGGCGTTCTCGAGGAATCCGCGCGGCACGTCACCATGGGGTTCGAGATCGCGGTCGAACAGAAAGACGTCGACGCGATCGCCGAGCGGCTCGAACTGCTGGAGACGCAGTTTCGGGGGCTCGGCTACGAGGGTGCGGGAATGGCGCTGGCGCTGCGCGACGCGATGTCGCCCCGGTCCGGAACGGCCAAGCTGGACAGTTTCTTCGGGGTTGGCGGCCCGGGCGCGCATCAGATCTTCATGGGCTACATCGGGATCGGTTTCGCGCTCGCGCACCTGCCCACGTTCCTGTGGCGCCGGACCTGGCCGGACCAGTCCAGACTGCCGGAGTCACCGGCGGTCAACTGGATGATCCTTGACGGGTACGGCTTCCACGAGGCGTACTTCAAGACCGAAAAATGGGTTCACCAGCAGTACATCTCGCCACCGGTGCCGTGGCGCGGACCGCACGACTACGTGTTGCGGGTCATCGACCACGGCATCGGCCGGGCGATGTGGTTCGTCAACGGGGGCGATGTCGACCGGCTGACAAACATGATCAAGGGCTTCGCGCCGAGCCGCGTCGGCGACCTGTGGTGCGGTGCGGCCCTCGCCGCCACGTACGCCGGCGGGGTGGGCGAGGAAGAACTCGTCAGATTCGTAAAGAACTCCTGGGACTACCGCCCGGAGGTGGCCCAGGGCGCGGTTTTCGCCATCAAGCAGCGGGTCCTGTCGAATCTGATCACCCCGCACACCGAGCTCGCCTCGCAGATCCTCTGCGACATGTCAGCTGAGGAAGCGGCCGCGCTGACCGACCCGGCGAGAGCCAACCTTCCGGAACAATCGTCCATCCCCGCTTACGAGATCTTCAGATCTCGGATCCAGTCTCATTTCTCGGCTTAGGGAGCGCAGTTGTCCAGCACCTCTTTTCGTCGTGGGCGCAGACTCGTCCCCGCGATTGTCGCAGCTGTTCTGATTGCGACCCTCTACTCCGTGGCGCGGATTCCCAGCGCGTCCGCCGGGGAACGGGAGCAGATCGCGTCCCGGTTCAAGTTCGTCGAGCTGCCGATAGCCTTGCCGCCGGGCCTGCCGGAGAAGAACATCCGACAGGTCAACCCGGCGTACCGGACGATCCAGGCCTGGATCTCGGCCGTGGGCGCCGGGGTGGCCATCAACGACCTCGCCGGTACCGGGAAGTCGGCCGACCTGTGCCTCGTCGACCCGCGAAGCGACAAGATCATCGTGACGCCGGCCCCGGGTACCGGCGCTCGGTACGCGCCGTTCGTGCTGGACCCGGCGCCCCTGCCGTGGGACCTGATGATGGCACCGACCGGCTGCGTGCCCGGTGACTTCAACGGCGACGGCAGGCTCGACCTGTTCACCTACTACCTCGGCCGGACACCGATCCTGTACCTGGCGAAGGCCGACGCGTCGACGCTGTCCGCGAGCGCGTACCTGCCGACCGAGGTGGTCAGCTCCCCGTCACCGAACGGAAACTACACCGGGCCACGCTGGCAGAGCACCGCTTCCTCGGTGGAGGACTTCGACGGTGACGGTCATCCCGACATCGATCTCAACAACTACTTTCCCAACTCCGACGTCCTGGACCCCAACGGGCAGCGCAACGTCACGATGAACGACTCGATGTCGCGGGCACCCAACTCCGGCGGCGCGCACATCCTGCACTGGGTCAGAGCGACGGCGGACAAGGTCGAATTCGAGGAGCAGCGGGACGCGATCCCCTACCGGTACGGCAGCGGCTGGACGCTGGGTGCCGCCGGTGCCGACCTGGACGGCGATCTGCTGCCCGAGTTGTACCTGGCGAACGACTTCGGTCAGGACCGGCTGTTCCACAATGTATCGACGCCGGGTCAGATCAGGTTCGAGCTCGCCGAAGGCCACCGCACGCCGACCACCCCCAAGTCGATGGCGCTCGGCCACGACTCGTTCAAGGGCATGAGCATCGACTTCGGCGACCTGCGCAACACCGGCAGGTTCGACGCCTTCGTCAGCAACATCACGGTCTCCTGGGGACTCGAGGAGAGCAACCTGGTGTGGACCAACACCGCCAAGAACAATCTCGACGCCAGAACCCAACTCAGCCGCGGCGACGCTCCGTTCGAGAACAAGGCGTCCGACCTCGGCATGGCGTGGACCGGCTGGGGCTGGGACAGCAAGATGGCCGACCTGGACAGCAGCGGCAACCTGTCGTTGGTTCAGGCGGACGGCTTCGTCAAGGGTGACATCGACAGGTGGCCGTGGCTGCAGGAACTGGCCATGGCGAACGACCAGCTGATCCGCAATCCCGCGATGTGGCCGAAGGCGGAGGCCGGTGACGACATCTCAGGTCGCGAGAGGCTGGCGTTCTTCGCCCGCTCGACCGACGGCTCGCACTTTGTCAACATCAGCGACGACCTCAAACTCGGCGCGCCGACCCCCACCAGGGGCATCGCGATCGGTGATACCACCGGCACCGGATATCAGGACCTCGCGATAGCGCGGCAATGGGCACCGCCGGTCTTCTTCCACAACGAACACCCAGCGCAGAATGACTTCGTCGGTCTGCGGCTCTACCGCCCGGTCGCCGGCGCGACCTCCGGACAACCGACCGGTCTGCAGCTACCGGGCACGCCGGCGTACGGCGCGGTGGTCACGTTCACCGACCGGACCGGAAAGGTCCAACTGACCAGACTAGACGGTGGCAGTGGGCACACCGGCAAGCGCAGCTTCGACATCTTCCACGGTCTCGGCCCGTCGCATGACCCGGTCACCGCGGACATCAGCTGGCGCGACCTGGACGGCCGTGTCCACACCCAAACCCTGACCCTCAAGCCAGGCTGGCACGACCTGCTGCTCGACGGTAACGCCACGGAGGTGACCGGAAAATGACCACGACGATGGAGAAGCCAC
This sequence comes from Micromonosporaceae bacterium, assembly GCA_032160285.1. Lineage (GTDB taxonomy): Bacteria > Actinomycetota > Actinomycetes > Mycobacteriales > Micromonosporaceae > Planosporangium. The sequence continues at coordinate 8,368 of JAVHWE010000443.1, forward strand.
ACACCGGAACGGCTGTCACCGCGCCCCCACCGGCGGTCGAGTTCAAGCGGGACCCCCGCTACCTTGCGCTGCGCAATTTCGCGATCTCCATTTCGGTTTTCACCACGCTCGGATACACCGTGCTGGGATTCGAGCAGCCGTGGCTGTGGCCGATCCTGGCGGTGCTGACCGGGTACGCGACCGAGATCTTCATGGAGCTGATCCAGGCGTGGTTCGAGCGCCGGCAGCCGCGGTTCATGGGCGTCAGCCTTCGGGAGAAGTTCGCCTTCTTCCTGCCCGCCCACATCACCAGTCTCGCCGTCAACATGCTGCTGTACGCCAACGACCGCATCGCCCCGATCCTGTTCGGCGTGGTCGTCGGCGTGGCGCAGAAGGCGATCCTGCAGGCGCCGATCAAGGGCCGCATGCGGCACTTCATGAACCCGTCGAATCTCGGCATCACCGTGACCCTGCTGCTGTTCGGCTGGGTCGGGACCGCGCCGCCGTACCAGTTCACCGAGCACGTCGCGGACATCTTCAAAATCTACATTCCGATCGTCATCATCACCGCCGGCACGGTCATCAACGCGATGCTGACCAAGAAGGTCCCGTTGATCGTCGGCTGGCTCGGCGGGTTCATCATCCAGGCGCTCCTGCGTTGGTGGATCTGGGACGTCGCCGTCTATTCGGCACTCGCGGTGATGACCGGTGTGGCGTTCGTCCTGTTCACCAACTACATGATCACAGATCCTGGCACCACCCCGTTCAAGGGGCGTGCCCAGTTCATGTTCGGTTCGAGCGTGGCGATGGTCTACGGCGTCTTGATGATCTTCAATGTGGTGTACACGCTGTTCTTCGCGGTCAGCATCGTCTGTGCCCTGCGTGGTGCCGGGTGGTGGGTGGCGCACCTGCGAAACCAGCGGGCCGAACGGTCGAATGCCGAGGCGGAGCTCCGCGAGTCGGTCTCGACCCAACCAGCCGAGGCTCTGGTGACGGTATGACCGGCGACCGACCCGTGTCGGCCGCGGTGGGAGGCCAGCGCGATGACGGCCAACGGTAAGGCGAGCTACCTCAGGGCGGTACGGCCGCCGGGAGAAGGCACGCCCCGGTGCGCGCCGGTCAACGGCGACCAGCGGGCGCTGCGCGACGTGCTCGGCCGGTTCGCCACCGGCATCACGATCCTGACCTCCGTGGGGGACGTGGTGCACGGGATGACGGCCAACGCGTTCAGCTCGGTGTCGCTCGACCCTCCGTTGGTACTGGTCTGTGTCCGGCGGGGAGCGCTGATGCACCACACCATCGCCGCCAACGGGGCGTTCGCCCTGTCGATGCTCGGTGCCGACCAGGAGCACCTCGCGCGGTACTTCGCCAACGCCGACCGGCCGACCGGCCTGGCCCAGTTCGACGCCGTCGATTGGAATCCCGGGCCGTGCACCGGCGCGCCGCTGTTGGGCGGCGCGCTGGCCTGGCTGGAGTGCGAACTGAGCGAGAGCTACGACGGCGGTGACCACTCGATCTTCGTCGGCCGGGTGCTGGGCCTGGGTAGCGGCGCGGGGCGCAGTGCCCTGCTGTTCTTCGGCGGCACGTATCACCAGGTTCAGCCCACCTCCGTGGTAGGCACCCTGCCTACCGCCAGTCAACGGGAGAGCAGATGACGACCACCGCCCCACGCGGCGTGCGGGCCGACCGATCCCCGGCTCCGAAGATTCCGGGCCCGCGGGGAAACGCGCTCCTCGGCATCATGCTCGACGGCATGCGGGACCGGCTCGGCCTGATGACCGGCATGGCAGAGGAGTTCGGCGACGTGGTCCGGTTCAAGTTGGGCCCGAAGGTGCTGTACTTCCTCAACCATCCCGACCACGCCAAGCACGTGCTCGCGGACAATCCGGCGAACTACCACAAGGGAATGGGTCTGATCCACGCCAAGAAGGTGCTCGGCGACGGGCTGCTGACCAGCGAGGGCGACCTGTGGAAGCGACAGCGCCGCACCATCAACCCGGCGTTTCACCGCGAGCGGCTGTCCCGTTTCGCCGGCGGGGTGGTCGAGGAGGCCGCGGTGCTGATGCGGCGCTGGCGGCGGCTGACCGCGAACGGTCCGGCCGGGCCCATCGACGTGGTTACCGAGATGACCGACATGACCGTCGGCGTTCTCGGCAGGACGCTGCTGGATGCCGACCTCAGTGCCTACGAGTCGATCGCACACGCCTTCGAGGTGGTGCAGGACCAGGCCATGTTCGAGATGATGACGCTCAACACGGTGCCGCACGCCGTGCCGCTGCCACGACATTTCCGCTTCCGGGCCGCCAGGCGCGAACTGGAGCGGATCGTGCTCGACATCGTCGGAAAGCGCCAGCAGACCGGCGTCGCCGGCGACGACGTGCTGTCGCGGCTCCTCGCCGATCTCACCGAAGAGACCGACGCCAAGGTCCGCCGCCGGCGGCTGCACGATGAGCTGGTCACCATCCTGCTCGCCGGTCATGAGACGACGGCCAGCACACTGTCGTGGGCGTGGTACGAGCTGAGCCGGCAGCCTGAAATCGCCGGGCGCATGCGGGCCGAGGCACGTGAGGTGTTCGGCGACGGTCTGCCGTCCTATGAGGACCTGCACCGGTTGACCTACACCACGATGGTGATCCAGGAGACCATGCGGCTGCACCCCGCGGTGTGGATCCTGCCGCGCCGCTCGCTCGAGGCCGACCACGTGGACGGCTACGAGATTCCGGCCGGTTCCGACGTGATGATCTGCCCGTACACCCTGCACCGGCACCCGGACTTCTGGGACGAGCCCGATCGCTTCGATCCCGAACGGTTCCAGCCCGAGCGGGCGGCCGCCCGCCACCGCTACGCCTACATTCCGTTCGGCGGCGGGCCCCGGTTCTGCATCGGCAGCAACCTCGGAATGATGGAGGCGGTCTTCGTGGCCGCCATGGTGGCCCGGGAGTTCCGGCTGGAGCTGCAGCCCGGCCGGGAGGTGGTCGGCGACCCGCTGCTGATCCTGCGGGTGAAGGACGGCCTGCCGATGACCATCCACCATGACTAGCCCCGAAAGCGCGTGCTGATGGCGGTCGTGATCACCGGAGGTACCGGATTCGTCGGCTCGCACTCGGTGGCGGCGCTGCTGCGCGCCGGCCGCCGGGTACGCATGCTGGTCCGCGACGAGGCGGCTGTCGAGCCCGCGCTGCGACCGCTCGGCGTCGACCCGGCCGCGGTGGACGTCGTCGTCGGCGACGTCACCGACGAGGCGTCCGTGCGGCGGGCGGTGCGCGCCGCGGACACCGTGCTGCACGCGGCTTCCGTGTTCTCCTTCGACAGCCGCGACCACCGCAGGATGCGGGAGGTCAACGCCCGCGGTACCGAGATCGTGCTCGATGCCGCGCGCGCGGTCGGGGCCGGCAGGGTGGTGTATGTGTCGAGTGTCGTGGCGTTGATGCCGTCGCGACGCCCGCTATCGGTGCACTCTCCGGTCGGTCGGCCCCGCGAGACATACTTCGCGAGCAAAGCGGCGGCCGAGGTGATCGCCCGCCGGCACCAGGCCAACGGTGCTCCGGTCGTCATCACCTACCCGCCCGCGCTGCTCGGCCCGAGCGACCCCCACATCGGGGACCAGACCACCCGGGTACGCAACGTGCTGCGCGGGTTGATGCCGCTGTGGCCGCTCGGCGGGTTCCCGGTGGGCGACGTGCGGGACACCGCGAAGCTGCACGCGGAGCTGCTGTCCGCCGGGTCGACCCGGCCGAACCGGTACTTCGGGCCGGGCCGCTACCTGAGCACCCGCGAATTCGTCCGCACGCTGCGGCAGGTCACCGGCCGGCGGCTGCCAACCGGGTACCTGCCGGCCACCGCGATGCTGCCGCTCGGGCTGCTGACCGGGCTCGTCCAACGGGTCTGGCCCGCACACATCCCGGCGGAGTACGGCGGCCTGTACATCTGCAGATGCGCCGCCAGGGTCGCCGAGAGCGCGTGCGCACCGCTGGGGATCCGGCCCCGCCCGGCGGCCGAGACGATGGCGGACACGGTGCGCTGGTTGCACGAGCGGGGATTGTTGTCGGACCGGCAGGCGGGTTCCGCGCCCGCGTCAACATGACGGAGGAACTCATGAGTTCAGCGCAATCAGATCGGCGGACGTTCCTGGCCCGCCTCGGCGTGCTGGGCGCCGTGGCCGGTACCAGCCTGGTCGTGCCCGCCCCGGCAAGCGCCGCCGTCCTCGGCCCGCCGCCCGGTCAGCGCGCGCTCGACGAGCTGGCCCGCCGGATCCTGGATGAACTGACCCGGGACACCTTCCACGCCGTCGGCGCTTTCGTGGTGCCCGGTACGGACGCCTACTCGCGTGCGCAGGGCACGCCGCGCACCGAGCCCGGTGCGATCCAGGCGCGTACGCCCGCCTACCTCATCGACTTCTTCGACAACTATGTCCCGGTCCCCGACGAGCTGATCCGGGGCATCTGCGCGGCGCTCGCGGACGGGTTCGCCGACGTACCCATCCAGTTGCCGAGCGGCCTGCCGGTCCTGGTGCCGGGTGTGTTGGAGGCGCTCGACGACGCGGTTCGGTTGGTGCTGCGGGGTCCGACCGCGCTGCCGCTGTCACTGGTGATCGCGCTGTTGTTGAACCTCATCGCCACCCTGGTGAACCCGGCCTCGACCCACGGCACCTTCGTATCCCCGTTCGCACGGTTGTCGGCCGGGGAGAAGGCAGTCGTGGTGAGCCTGCTGGAGGGGCCGGACCTGCCGCCGGTCGCGGCGATCGACGCCGCCCTGCCCGAGCCGCTGCGGGGTTCGGTCTCCGGACTGGTGCGGTTCCTCGCCGGCTCGATGCTCGAGCTCGGGGCCTTCGGCACCTACAGCGAATGGTCGACCTTCGACGAGCGGACACGGTCGGTCCGCGGCCGGCCGATCGGCTGGGACATCTCCCGGTTCGACCCCGGTGTTTTGGACGGCTGGCACGACTTCATTGGCTACTACCAGGGTCGCAAAGAGGTGAGCGCGTGATGCGCGACGTGATCGTTATCGGTGCCGGTGGGTGTGGCCCGGTCGCCGCGAAGGAGTTGGCCGGGCGCGGGCTCGACGTGCTGGTACTGGAGGGCGGCCCGCGGCATGCGCACCCGCGCCGGCAGTGGAGCCTGCTGGAGAACGACGCGTGGAATCCGTCCACCGGATACCTGCGGGCCGGCCCGGCCGACCGGTCGAAACCGGCCTGGTTTCGGGAACTGCCGCAGAATTCCTTTCTCTGGCAGGTCGCCGGGGTCGGCGGTACCACCCTGCAGTACTTCGGCAACAGCCCCCGTGCGTTCCCCGGCGTATTCGACGGATACGACGGTGCCGACCGCGACAACTACGATGGGGCGCACCGGTTCCCATTCGGCTACCGCGAACTCGTGCCGTACTACGAGTGGGTGGAGGCGACGCTGCCGGTCCAGACCGCGGCGATGGGTACCAAGGAAGCCGTGTACTTCCGGGGCTGCGAGACGCTCGGGATTCCGGTACAGACGGCCAAGACCACCACCGGGCCGTCCTACCGTCCACAAGAGAACGCGATCCTGCAGCCGGGCGGGCAGGCCGGGCGGACCACGGACCGCGCCAAGCTCACCTATCCGGTCTCGACCGGATGCACCTTCTGCGGGCACTGCGTGCAGGGGTGTATGCAGCCGGTCAAAGCGCCGCGCAATCTCACCGCCAAGCGCTCGACCGACAACAGCTACGTCCCCATGGCGTTGACCGCCGATGCGTGGTCGGCCGGCGGCAGGGCGGTGACGCTCATCACCGATGCCACGGTGACAAAGATCAACACCGGTCGGGTCGGCGGGCGACTGTCGGCCACCGGTGTCGCCTGGCGGGACAACCGGACCGGGCAGACACACTGCGAGGATGCCCGCGTTGTCGTGATGGCCGGCGGCGCGACGGAGAATCCCCGGCTGTGGTTCAACAGTGGACTGCCCAATCCCAACGACTGGGTTGGCCGCGGGTACACCGATCACTACCTGGACTGGGTGGTGGGCCTGTTCGACGAGAACACCGGCAACTCCAAGGGCGCGAACTCGTCGGCCCGGTGTGACTTCCCCGGCTACGGGTCGCTGGAGAACGTGGGGTGGGGGCCGGCCCTGCAGGCGGTCGTGATGAACGCGAGCGACAGCGGAATCCGCAACCACTACACCAACGGGCGTGGACTCACCGGCTCCTGGGACGGTCCGACCGGTCGGCTCGTCGGCGCGGAGCTCAAGGACGCGCTGCTGCACGGCGTCGACCGGATGCTCAACGTGCTGTGCCTGACCGACGACGACGTCCAGCCCGACAACCGGGTCACGCTGTCCGGGCTACCGGCCGACGCCAACGGCCCGGTACCGAGGGTGCGGTTCAACCAGCGCGGGCGATCGGCGCGCAGCATGCGCAACCGCGAGTTCATCGCCGACCGGGCGGCCGCGCTGCTGCGCGGCGCCGGCGCCACCCGGGTGTACCGGATCGATCTGCCGCCGGTACTCCTGCATGTGCATTCGACGATGCGGATGGGTTTGTCGGCCAACGACTCGGTACTCGACGCCGACGCCGAATCGCGCGCGGTGGCGCGGCTTTTCGTCGCGGACAACTCCGCGCTGCCCAACAGCCTCGGCGGCCCCAACCCGACACTGACCAGTCAGGCCCTCGCGACACGAACCGCCGAGAAGATCTTCCAGCGGTATTTCGGTGGCGATCCGTGGGTGCGCTCAGATGCGCCGGTGGTCTCCACCGACCATCGCATCAGCCGCCGACTCGTCGAGCTCGGCCTGTGACCGCGCCACCGCACCGGGCCGGTCCCTGCTGTCGGTCATCGGTACACTGTGGTGGATTCCGGGGACCGACCGGGCGTTGCGGTGTGCGCCGGCAATGACCGTCGAAGGGATGGGGATGGGCCGTCGACGTGCACTGAACACGCGATGACCGGACCGGGACAGGACCGGGCGCCGCGTCACCTGGCCTACCGGACGGTACGCCAACACATCACGGAGCTGGCGCTACGGTCCCCCGACGTCGCCGACGTCGAGGTGCCGGCGTGTCCGCAGTGGACGGTGCGTGAGCTGGTCGCACACGTGGCCGGGCACTGTCTGCGCCGGATCGGCGAG
>JAVHWE010000474.1:0-6255 GCA_032160285.1 Micromonosporaceae bacterium
GCCGCCGCTGAGCTCTACGTCCTCGGTGGCGTAGCGCGGGAACGCCGCGGCCGCGAACACCGGTACCCACCGCATCAGCTCCTCCACCGCGCCGGGGATCAGCTGCGGCCGCGTTTTGAGCAGGTCGAGTAGGTCGGGGTGGGTCTGCAGGGTGTACACGAAGTTGGGGAGCTGGCTGGCGGTCGTCTCGTGGCCGGCGACCAGCAGCGCCACGGCCAGCCCGATCAGCTCCTCGTCGGCGAGGTGGTCACCCTCGTCGTAGGTGCGCACGAGCGCGCCGAGCAGGTCCTCGGTCGGTTCGGCGCGCCGCCGCTCCACCAGGGCCGCCATGTAGTTGAGGAACTGCCCGGTGGACTCCATGACCTGCTGCGGCGTCAGCGAACTGGTGGACAGCAGCGCGTCCGACCAGCCGCGGAACCGGTCGCGGTCGGTGTACGGCACGCCGAGCAGCTCGCAGATGACCGTCACCGGCAACGGAACGGCGAACTCGTCGACGAGGTCCGCCGGCGACTCGGCCTTCGTCATCGCGTCGACCAGGTCGTTCGCGATCAGTTCGGTACGCGGGCGCAACTCCTCGACCCGGCGCACCGTGAACGCCTTGGTCACCAGCCGGCGCAGGCGGGTGTGGTCGGGCGGATCCATCGCGATGATGCCGCCGTCGGTGGTGTGCTCGGCGACCCGCGGCGGGTCCCGGTCGAGCACCTCGGAGCGACGAAACCGCGGATCGCTCATCACCATCCGGGCATCCGCATGCCGGGTGACCAGCCAGGACTCCTCGCCGAACGGCATCTGTACCCGGGTGACCGGCTCGTGCTCGCGCAGATACGCGTACGTCGGATCCAGCGCGAGCCGGTCCAACTGGCCGAACGGGTAGGCGCGCACCGTACCGATCGTCATATTCGCTGCTCCTTCGCTGGACCGGTCCTCACCGAACCGACGGCCCGCAGAAACTGACACCTGATGACACATTGTCGCAGTTAAGATCCGCCGGCCACACGAGCCGGGTGCAGACTCGCACATGGTGGAAAGCTGGCCCGCGCGCCGGGGCTTCGCCGGCACCCGGTCCTAAGGTCAACCGATGGTTGTCCATGACCCAGGGGAGCTTCGTTGAGACGTACCACGCTTTCGGGTGTCGCGGCCGTGACCGGCGCGCTGGTCGGCCTTGTCGTCGCGGTCGCGCCGGCCGGCGCCGCCGTTCGCGGACCGGTCCGCGCCAGCGCCCCGTCGCCGTTCCAGCCGGGCTGCAACGGAGCCACGCAGACCGGCACCAACTTCCTCAACGCGGAAGTGGAGCCCTACCTCGCCACCGACCCCACCCGACCGGGCAACCTGGTCGGCGTCTGGCAGCAGGACCGCTGGTCGAACGGTGGCGCGAACGGGCTGATCGCCCGCCAGTCCACCGACGCCGGGCGGACCTGGCGCGACACGGTGAACCCGCCGTTCAGCCACTGCGCGGGCGGCAGCGCCCGCAACGGCGGCGACTACGAGCGGGCCAGCGACCCCTGGGTGACGTTCGCGCCCAACGGCGACGCGTACTTCATCAGCCTGTCGTTCAACGACAGCAACCCGACCAACGCCATCCTGGTATCGAAGTCGCGTGACGGCGGCCACCAGTGGGGTCCGATCCGGACGCTGATCCGCGACACCGACCCGAGCGCCTTCAACGACAAGGAGTCCATCACCGCCGACCCGACCGACAGCCAGCGTGTGTACGCCGTGTGGGACCGGGGCTTTCAGGCCGACCCGACGTCGAACGACTTCCTGGAGCCGACGTACTTCAGCCGGACGGTCAACGGCGCGGCCAGCTTCGAACCGGCCCACGCGATCTTCGACCCGGGCGTCAACAACGGAACCATCGGCAACATCGTCAACGTGCTGCCCGACGGTACGCTGCTGTGCTCGTTCGACCTGTTCCTCGGCGACGCCCTCAACGTCGCGCTGATCCGCTCCACCGATCACGGGGCGACCTGGAGCGCCGACCCCACATTCGTCGACCAGCTCGGCACGATCGGTGTCGTCGACCCGCGTGACGGGGCGGACGTGCGTACCGGCGACATCCTGCCGATCCTCACCGTCGATCCGCGCGCTGGCCACCGCGACGTGTACGCGGTCTGGCAGGACGCGCGGTTCTCCGGTGGGCAGGCCGACCAGATCGCGTTCTCCCGGTCCACCGACGGCGGCGTGACCTGGTCGCCCGCGGTCCGGGTCAGCCCGCCCGGCAACGTCCAGGCGTTCACGCCGACCGTGCAGGTCAACGCGGCCGGCGAGATCGCGATCGCGTACTACGACTTCACCTTCACCACGGCGACCGCGCCGGAACTGGCGACCGACTACTGGGTGACCCGGTCGGCCGACGGCGGCCGCACGTTCAGCCCGCGTGAACGGCTGACCGGTACCTCGTTCGACATGCGTACCGCGCCCGACGCGGGCGGGAAGTTCATCGGCGACTACGAAGGTCTGTCCGCCGGCGGCAACCGGTTCGACAACCTGTACGTCGCCACCAACAGCGGTGCGGGGACCAACCTGACCGACACGTTCTACGCGGCGGTCAGCGGGCCGCGGCCGACGGTCGGGCCGCAGGCGGCCACGTCCGGGGTCGCGCAGCCGAAGCGCAGTCCCCGTACACCGGGCAGGTTGCCGCACCCCGGTGGTCCGGTCGCGGTGCACTGACGGTCCACCGGGGTGCGCGCCCTGATGTTCAACCCGCGAGCACAGTCTCGCGGATCTGGGTACAGGTCGCGGCCAGGTTGTCGACGTGGCGTTCGTGGGCGCCGGTGGGGGACAGGAACAGTAGGACGCATCGGGCGACGGGTTCCCCCGTCGCCGCCGTGACGGCCAACGCGTAGGCGGCCATCTGGGGTCGGTAGTAGGTGACGCGGCCGTCGAGCGCGGCGGCCGGGGCGGCGTCGGTCTTGTAGTCCACGATCACGAGCCCGTCGTCGTCGCGGTAGAGCAGGTCGATGACGCCGTCGAGGATCCGGTCGCCGACGAGGGTACCGACGTAGGTCTCCCGCCAGTGTTGCCGGGTGGCGGCGTACCGGACGACGTCGGAGCCGAGGGCGGCCCGCGCGAGGCTGGCTACCAGATCGGTATGGTCGGCGACGCCCTCGGCGAGTACCTGCGCGGCGACGGCATGGTCGAGGCCGTCGCCGGTGGTGAGGTCGACGGTCTGGAGCACACCGTGGACGGCGCGGCCGATCGCCGTACCGTATCGGCCCTTGTTCCAGGGTGGAAGTTCGAGGTCGCGGGGGTCCTTGGCCAGGCCGGGGTCGGTGGGCTCGCCGAGGCGGTCGGTTGCCGCCGGCCGGGGCGCGGTGGCGGTCAGCGCTCCTTCGAGCTGGGAGGCGCTGATGGCGGCCGGTCGCTTGGACCGGGCCTGCGCGGCGGCCATCGTGGCCTGCCACTGCGGCAGCGGCGGCGGCGGTTGGATGAGCGGGGGCCGTGGTGGTTCGGCGTCCGCGGGCGATGTGGCGGTGAACGCCTCGACCGAGGGCGCGCCGGTGCTGGCGCCGGCGACGAGCTCGGCGTTGGTGAGATTGCGGTCCTCGGTGGACTGTCCCGCCGGGCGCGCCCTGCGGTGCAGGGAGATGACCAGATGGTCGCGGGCGCGGGTACAGGCGACGTAGAGCAGTCGCAGCCGTTCGTGGTGGCCCATCTGCTCATCGATGGGTTTGGCGACGTCGAAGTCCTTGGTCTGCAGGTCCTTGCGGAGCTTGAATTCGCAGCCGCCACCGCGGGGCCAGATCACGTCGATGCCGCTGCGGGCGCCGCCCGGCCGGCTGCTCATGCCGGTGACGATGACCACGCCGAACTCCAGGCCCTTCGCCGCGTGAATGGTCATGATGCGCAGCGTGTCGGCATCGGTTTCGGGCAGGACGGCCTCGGCGACGCGGGCCGATTCGCTGCCCTGGCGGGTGGCCCAGCCGAGGTAGCCGCGCAGGCTCGCGTGTTCGGCGTCGGACCAGGCGCGGGCCTGGTCGATGACGAAGCGCAGCCGCCGCCAGACGTCGCGGCTGCGGGGGCCGTCGGCGGCGACCTCGAACATGCGCCGGTCGTCGACGAGGCGGGTGAGGACCTCGCTGGGAGCGAGCCAGGTCCGGTCATTGTGCAGGCGTCGAAGGTACGTGACGGCCTGCGCGACCGGGTGGGCGCCCGGGATCGCGGCCGGCGGCGGCGCCAGCAGGTTCCAGCGTCCACCGCCCTGGTACCAGGTCCACAGGTCGTCGTCGCCGCAGCCGAACAGCGGTGAGCGCAGGGCCGTCACCAGGGCGAGCGGGTCGCTGGGATCGTCGGTGGCCCGGGCGGCCGCGAGCAGGTCGCGTACCTCGCGGGTGCGGTACACCAGGGAGCTGGCCTCGGAGTGGTAGCCGATACCGGCGGCGTCGAGCGCGGCTTCGAGGTGCGCCACGCTGGTGCGGGCGGGCACGAGGACCGCGATGTCACGTAGTTCGATGTCGCGCCAGCCGGCGGTCGTGTCGTCGAAGACCTGCCACCGCTGCTCGAGGGCGGTACGGACGGCGGCGGCGACGTCGGCGGCCTCGCGCGTGCGGAGCTCGTCGGCGCAGGGATTGTCGGAATGGGCCTCGACACCGAGCGCCAGGACGGGCGGGCCGCCCGGTGCGGCGGGGCGGTTCGCGTGCAGCGGCCGGTACGCGGGCTGTGAGTCGGGCGCGGCAACGATGAGGCGGGCGAACACATGGTTGACCCAGTCGAGGACCGGCGCGGTGGTACGGAAGTTCGTGTCCAGGACGACCTCGGTACCGATGTGCCGCTGGGCCGACAGGTAGGTGGCGATGTCGGCACGGCGGAACCGGTAGATCGACTGTTTCGGGTCGCCCACCACGAACAGGCTCCCCGGCGGCGGGTCGATGTCGGCCCAGTCGGCGTGGTCGGCCCCGGGACCACCGACGATGCGTACCGCCAGGTCGATCTGGATCGGGTCGGTGTCCTGGAACTCGTCGAGCAGCAGCCGCCGGTACCGCCGCTGCAGCACCGCCCGTACTCCCGGCCCGTACTCGGGGTTGCGGAGCAGGTCGCGGGCGAGGACGAGGAGATCGTGGAACTCCAGGCGGCCCTCATCACGGCGTACCCGCGCGTCGTGCAGCGTCGCTCGGGCGAGGCGGTGCGCGATGCGGCGCAGCGTGACGTCGAGGACCCGGTCGCGGATCGCCGCCGCCGCGGCGGCCAGTCCGGCGCACTCGGACTTGAGCTGGGCGAGGTCGCAGCTCCAGTTGCGGCGCTGCCCATGCGCCCACTTCAGCTTGGCGGCATCGGCGAGGACGGCGAGGCGGGCGGCGTCGTCGGGGGCGTCCGCGAGCAGGCCGGCCCAGTCGCTCAGCGCGCCAAGCCGGGCCAGAAACTTATCGGTACCGTCGGTGCAGTGCTCGGAGCCGGCGGCGAGCCGGCGGGCGTCGCCGACCAGGGTGTCGGCGTCGATGCTGGGCGGCGGGTCGGGCGGCGTGGTGAGGATCCGGTCGGTGAGCAGGTCCCAGTTGTCGGTGAAGGCCGCCGCCATCGAGCGGAGGTCGTCGAGGCGTACCCCGGCGGCCAGCGCCAGCGGGAGCACGCCGGCCAGTTCCGGTTCGTCGAGCAGTTCGGCGCGCAGCGCCGCCCACCGCTCGTCGAAGGCGACCCCCGACGACACCTCGTCGCGGACCTCGACCAGCGGCGGCAGACCGGCCTCGATCGGGTGCTCGGCGAGGATGCGTTGCGCGAACGAGTGCAGCGTGCCGATCGCGGCGGTGTCGAGGTCGTCGAGCGCCTGAGTGGCCGCGGCGGACTCCCCCGAACCCGTAGGTGCCGCGGCGCGCCGCCGTTCGAACGCGGCCCGCAGCCGGTCCCGCAGTTGGGCGGCGGCCTTCTCGGTGAACGTCACCGCCGCCACGTCGCTCAGCGCAATCCCGCACGACGGCTCCAGGACGGTGGCCACGATCCGGTTCACCAGGCACGTGGTCTTGCCCGACCCGGCACCGGCCTCGACGAACAACGTCCGGTCCAGTTCCCGCGCGATCTGCCGGCGGGCGGCGTTGTCCGCGGGCGGGGTCGTCACGGCGCACCCGGTGCGGCGGCGTCGGGGTCGACGAGGCGTAGGTAGGCGGCCAGGCGCGGGTCGTGGCGTTTGCGGGCCCACCGGTCGCGGTGTTCGCTTACGCCGAGCCCATCGGGGTCACAGAAGCGGCACGGCACGAAGTCGCCCCAGCCATCCTGCGGCGGGGGGCGGTGCGGGTACAGGCCGGCCGCCATCGCGTCGACGAT
>JAVHWE010000488.1:0-9108 GCA_032160285.1 Micromonosporaceae bacterium
GTGGACCCGGGTCAGCGTGAGGCCGTGCTGCGAGGCTGGCAAGGCGTTTCGGTGCCGCCGACCGGCGACGCCGTCCCCACGCTGATCGCGGCACGGGCCGCCGCGACGCCGGACGCCGTGGCGGTCAGCGCCGCGGGCGTCGACCTGACCTACGGTGACCTCGATGCCCGCGCCCGGAGCTTGGCGCGGACGCTGCGCGCCCGCGGCATCGGCCCGGAATCGGTGGTGGCCCTTCCCCTGCCGCTGGGCTGCGACCTGCTTGTCTGCGCGTTGGCGGTGTGGCAGGCCGGCGGCGCTTACCTTCCCCTGGACGTGGCGGATCCGGCGAGCCGGCGTGCCGACCTGGCAGCCGCGGCGGCAGCGACGGCGGTGATCACGGACGGTCCCGTGCCGGCGGGGCCGTCCGGCCCCATCCCGGTCTGGTCCCTCACCGACCTGACCAGGCACGTGGACAGCGATACGGCTCCGGTTGACGGCGGCAGCCTGGGGACGGTCCACGGCCGCCAGGCCGCGTACCTGATGTACACCTCAGGTTCCACCGGCCGACCGAAGGCGACGGTGGTCGAGCACCGGTCGCTGAGCGCGTACCTGGCCTGGGCCACCGAGACCTATCCCAGCCTGGGCGCGGGCGCGACCGTGCTGACCTCGCCGGCGGTCGACCTGACCGTCACCGCACTGTGGGGCCCACTGACCCGCGGTGGACGCGTGTGCCTGGCCCCGCTGCGTGACGGCGCGGTCGCCGCGCCGCCGCTCGCCGCGTCACCGTTCGCCAAGGTCACGCCCAGCCACCTCGCACTGCTTCCCACGCTGCCGGCGTCCGTGTCGCCGACGCGTGAGCTCGTCATCGGTGGTGAAGTCCTCACCGGACAGATGGTGCGGCGCTGGCGGGAGTACCGTCGCGACACCACCGTCTTCAACGAGTACGGCCCCACCGAGACGACGGTGGCCTGCACGACGGCCCGGTTCGCCCCCGACGAGCCGCTGCCGCCCGGAGTCCTACCCGTGGGCAGCCCGGCCTGGAACACCCGCGTCTACGTGCTCGACGCCCACCTGCGGCCGGTGCCCCCGGGCGTGCTGGGTGAGCTGTATGTGGCCGGCCCGTTGGTGGCCCGCGGATACCGGGCGGCACCGGTACTGACCGCAGGCCGGTTCGTGGCGTCACCGTTCGAACCTGGTGAGCGCATGTACCGGACCGGGGACCTGGGTAGCTGGAGCACCGACGGCCAGTTGACGGTGCGTGGCCGCACCGACGACCAGGTCAAGATCCGGGGACATCGGGTGGAGCCGGCGGAGGTCGAGTCCGCCATGCTGGCGAACGCCGACCTCACCGCCGCCATGGTCGAGGCCCAGGAGTCGGCCCCCGGCGAGCATCGGCTCGTCGGGTACGTGGTGCCCGCCGCGGGGACCACGATCGACGCCGGCGAGTTGCGCGCCCGGCTGACCGGGGTGCTGCCCCCGCACCTGGTGCCCGCCGAGATCGTGTCGCTGCCGTCCACTCCGCTCACCAGCCGCGGCAAGATCGACCGGGCCGCGTTGTCGACCGTCGCCGCACCCGCAACGCGCGCCGCCGGGACGCCGACCGGGCCGGTGCAGGAGCTGCTGTGCGCCTTGTTCGCCGAGACGCTCGCCGTGCCCAGGATCCCTGCGGACGGCGACTTCTTCGACCTCGGCGGCCACTCGCTGATGGCCATCCGGCTCGTCAGCCGGGTCCGCGCCGCGCTCGGCGTGGACCTCACGGTGCCCGTCCTGTTCGAGGCGCGCACGCCGGCGGCGTTGGCCGCGGCGTTGCCGCGCGGGGCGGCGGGCACAGACCTCGACCCGGTGCTGTCGCTACAGCTCGGCGGCGATCGGCCGCCGCTGTTCTGTATCCATCCGGCAGGGGGGCTGAGCTGGCGGTACGCCCGCCTCGCGGCCGCTCTCGACCGTGCTCAGCCGGTCTACGGGCTCCAGGCGGACGGATACGACGGCGTTGGTGACCTGCCGGATTCGATCAGGACGATGGCCGACCGGTACGTCGGTCGGCTACGCACCGTCGTCCCGCGCGGACCGTATCGGCTTCTGGGCTGGTCGATGGGCGGGGTGGTCGCCCACGAAATGGCGGTGCAGCTGCAAGCAGCCGGTGACCAGGTGGATCTGCTGGCTATCGTCGACGCCTACCCGCCGACACCTGCCGCCGGACCCGCCATGACCGGTCCGCAACGGCACCAGCATCTGCTCGCCGGGCTGCTGGATCTGGCCGGGCTGCCGCCAGCAACCCTGCCGGACGACCCGGATGCGGCACTGGACGCGGTGATCCGGCTGGTACGCGCCGACGGAGGCCCGTTCACGTCGTTCGACGACAACACCCTGGCCGCCATGTACGACGTCTACGCCAACAACGTCGACATCTCCGACCGGGCGCGCCTGGGAACCTTCCGCGGGGACGTCGTGCTCTTCCAGGCGACCCAGCGCCGTGCGCCGGACGCTCCCACCGCCGAACACTGGCGCCCCTACATATCCGGAAAGCTGGAGGTCCACGACATGGCTTGTGACCACAACGCGGTCCTCGACCCGCCGGGCGTCGCACAGATCGCGCACACCATCAGCGACCGGCTGGCCGCGATCGCACCCGTCGGCTCGAGCGGACGGCAGGGGCCATGACCGCACAGCAGATGTCGGTGCTGGTCCGGGAGCTACCCGGCAAGGGCCGCGGTGTCTTCGCGGCACGGTCGTTCACGGTCGGCGAGCGGGTGATCGCCGCCCGCACCACAGGCGTGTCACGTGAACGTACCCGGCTGTCCTTCCAGACGGACTGGGATCGGCACGTGGACCTCGACGAGCCGGTCCAGCTGGTGAACCACTCGTGTGTACCGAACACGGCGGTCGCCGACAACGCCCACGGCGGCTACGACCTCGTTGCGATCCGTCCGATCGCCGTCGGCGAGGAACTCGGCTGGGACTACGAGAGCACCGAGTACGAGATCGTCGGCATGGATCAGTGCCTGTGCGGCGCGTCGGCCTGCCGTGGGCGCCCGCGTGGCTTCCGCTATCGGGTCGCGACCGGCCCGGCCCTCGCACCAGCCCACGTGGCGCCGTATCTGCGTGCCGCCGCCGCGGCCGCCTGGCCCGAGGCGGTCACCGCGTCGCCCCGGTCCAGCGCATCGACCCATACCCGGGGGTGGGCGTGCGATGACCACCTCCTCGAACCGGACCGTGGTAGGTGCCTTCTGGGCGAACTGTGACGAGGACACGGTCCGAAGCCTCCTGCAGACCGCGGGCCGGCACACCGGACAGACGGCACCGCCGGCGCTGCGAGAGTAAGGACTCCACCCATGATTGACCACCACACGTCGGTGCCCCTGCTGGACACCGTGGCCGGTGAGCTTGTCGGCAGCGACCATACCCGGCTGCCGTCCTACCCGGCGCCGCACGGCGCCGATCCGGTCGAGTGGCTGTCACGCAGCCGCGAGAGCGTGGATGAGCTGCTGAGCACCCACGGGGCGGTGCTGCTGCGCGACCTTCCCGTCGAGGTGGCGCTGTTCGAACGGCTGGTCCGCACCGTCGGTGGTGACCTGCTGGAGTACACGGAGCGGTCCACGCCCCGCAGCGCGGTGCACGGGCGGGTGTACACCTCCACCGAGTACCCGGCCGCTGAGGAAATCCCCATGCACAACGAAAGCTCCTACTCCGAGCGGTATCCCCGGCTGCTGTTTTTTCTGTGCCACACCGCCGCCGCTACCGGTGGCGCCACCCCCATCGCCGACGGGCGGGCGGTGTGGCAGCAGTTGCCGGAGCCGGTACGTGAGCGGCTGCGCCCGGGCATCATCTACACCCGCACGTACCGGCGTGGCGTCGGTCTGTCCTGGCAGGAGTCGTTCCAGACGCAGGACCGGGCGGTGGTGGAGCGGTACTGCCGTGAACACGGGATCGACGTGGAGTGGCGACACGACGACCTGCACACCCGCCACCGTCGACCGGCGTTTCTCACCGACCCGTCGTCCGGCGCGCAGCTGTGGTTCAACCAGGCGAATCTGTTCCATGTCACCGCGCTGGCCGATGACCTCCGTGAGGCGCTGCTGGAGATGTACGGCGAGGACGGCCTGCCCCGCAACGCCTATCTGGCCGACGGAACGCCGATCGGCGAAGCGGATCTGGCGGCGGTCAGGCACGCGTTCGACACGGTCCGGTATGCGGTCCCGTGGCGGGCTGGCGACTTCCTCATGGTCAACAATCTGCTGGCGGCGCACGGCCGACTGCCGTTCACCGGTGAGCGCCGCGTTCTGGTGGCGATGACGGGATGACCGCAATGGGCCTGCCGTTCGGTTCGCGCGATCGTCGCCGGGAAAGCGAGCCACGTTGGTGACCGGTGTGCCGCAGACGGCCGTCATCCGCCCGCGGCCGAAGCCGTCAGCCCGGCGGCGGCTGATCTGCCTGGGCTTCTGCGGCGGCGGCACCGCCGCCTACCAGGGCTGGGCCGAGCTCATGCCGTACGACACGGAGCTGGCACTGGTCTGCTATCCCGGCCGGGACGGCCGCTTCGCGGAGCCGTACGCGGTGTCGTGGCAGGAACTGGCCGCTGACGCCGCGGCCGCCGTGCGCAGCGCCGCCGATCGGCCGTACGTGCTGTTCGGTCACAGCATGGGAGGCTGGATGGCATTCGACGTCGCCACCCGGATTGAAGGCTCGGGTGGCCGGCCACCACAGGCGCTCGTCGTTTCCTCGTGCAACGCTCCGGTGCAGGGCGGTGTGCCGCCACGAGACCGCTTTCCCGCGGACGGTGACAGCGGCCAGGCGTTGTTGAGTTGGATGGGCACCGCCGGTTTGCTGCCGGACTACGTCGTGGCGGACGAGGATCTGCGCGAGATGGCGATCGACCTGATGCGCGCCGATATCCGGGTCCGGGACACGTTTCAGCGGCCGTCGCGGCCGGTCGATGCGCCGGTGCAGGTGCTGTACGGAGAGGACGACACCGTCATCGACCCGGCAGCCGTCTCCCGGTGGAGTGCGCTCACCCGCGGCGGTTGCGCCGTCTCGGTGCTGCCCGGAGGCCATTTCTACACGCCCGAGGTGTGGCGGATGTTGCCCAGCCACATGTCGGCACTCACGGTCACGGCCAGTTGACTTCGACGGCAGGAGGACAGATCCAATGACCAACGGCCTGACGGCGCTGCGGTGGTCGATCGAGACCGGGAAACCCGCCACGGTGGCAGCCCCGCAGCTGGCCGACGTAGCCGGTGCCTGCGAATGGCTGGCCACGGTGCGCGCGGGGGTGATCGCCGGCCTCGAGCAGCACGGCGCCGTGTACCTGCGCGGGCTGCCCATCCGCTCCGCGCGGGACTTCGCCGCCGCCCGTGATGTGCTGATCCGCCGGCAGGCCGGGTACCAGGAGAAGGCGACCCCACGCAGCACGCTGGGCGACGGCGTCTTCTCGTCAACGGACCTCCCGGCGACGCAGTCGATTCAGCCGCACAACGAGAACAGTTACACGCTCACCTTCCCCGGCCTGCTGCTGTTCGGTTGCCTGGTGGCACCCGGGACCGGCGGTGCCACCCCGGTGACCGACTGCCGGCAGGTTCTGCGCAGCCTTCCGCCGGACCTGGTGGAGCGATTCCGGACGCGGGGATGGGGTTTGCTGCGCAACTACGCCGAGCACCTGTCCATCAACTGGTCCACGGCGCTGGGTCTCAGCTCAGCCGCTGAGGTACCCGACTTCTGCGCCCGCAACGCCATCGCCTACCGGTGGCACGACGACGGTCACCTGCGGACCGGTCAGCGCCGTTCGGCGATCATCCGCCATCCGCGGACCGGTGCGGACGTGTGGTTCAACCACGTGGCGTTCTGGAGTGAATGGTCACTCGACCCGGAGATCAGGGAGGTGCTGGTCGACGAGTTCGGCCACGACAACCTGCCGTTCAACACGACCTACGGCGACGGCAGCGCGGTGAGCGCCGACGAGATTACCTCGATCAATCGCGCGTACGCAGAGGCGACCGTGCGCGCCGACTGGGAGCCCGGCGCATTGCTGCTGGTGGACAACATCCTCGCCGCGCATGGCCGGGAGGCCTTCACCGGCGACCGGACGGTCGTCGTGGCGATGGGTGACCCGACCGACCTCGCCGACTGTGCGCCCACGGTGCACGCGGCGCCGATGGCGCAGATCGGATAGCCGGATGGGCATTCGGGACGGCGTGACCGATGTGTGGCAGCGATTCACGGCGGTAACCGCGGTCCATCCGCAACGCGCCGCGGTGATCGCCGGGGAGAGCACGCTGACCTTCGGCGAGCTCGGAGAGCGGGTTGAGAGCCTGGCGGCCGAACTCGCCAGGCGTGGAGTCGGCCGGGGCAGCGTGGTCGGCGTCTGCCTGCCACGCTGTACCGACCTCATCGCGGCGATGCTGGCGGCATGGCGGGTCGGCGCGGCGTACCTGCCCCTGGATCCCGCCGATCCGGTCGACCGGCGCACCTGGATGCTGCACGACGCCGGGGCCCAGCTGGTGATCAGTCGCGGCGACGCCCTGCTGGCGGCGGGCGAGCCCGGAGCGCTCGACGTTGCTGCCCCGTTGCGGAACAGTCCGGCGGCACCGGTGACGGCCGGGTCGCCGCTGGATCTGGCATACGTCATCTACACCTCCGGCTCGACCGGAACGCCGAAGGGCGTGCAGGTCTGCCGCGGGGCGGTGGCACGGCTCGTGCAGGCACTGGAGGAGGCCGGGGCCTACCCGGCGGCGCCGTCGCGGGTCGCCTGCAACGCCAGCGTCTGCTTCGACGCCTCGGTGCAACAGTGGGTGCGGGTGAGCCGAGGTGACACGGTGCTGCTCGTGCCCGCCGAGGTCCGCACCGACCCCGAGGCCTTCACCGAGTTTCTCCTCACCCGCGAGGTCACCGATGTCGACCTCACACCGACCCACCTTGCCCTGGTGGGAGAACATCTCGAGAAGGCCGTGTCCGGTCGCGGCCGTCGCCTGCGCTTGTTCGTGGGCGGTGAGCCGCTTCCCGCACGGTGGTGGTCGCGGTTGGCCGCCAGTACCGGGCTGGAGGCGCTGAATCTCTACGGGCCCACTGAGTGCACCGTCGACGCGACCGTGACCGCGGTCCGCGGCACCGCGCCCCACATCGGGTGGCCGCTACCGGGGGTGGCGGCCTACGTCCTGGACGACGGTCTGCGTCCGGTGCCCGGGGGCGCCGTCGGCGAGTTGTACCTGTCCGGGCCGGGGCTGGCCCGCGGGTACGTCCGGCAGCCGGCGCTGACCGCGAGAACGTTCGTCGCCGATCCGCTCGTCGGTGACGGACGCCGGATGTACCGTACCGGCGACCTCGTGCGGCGGCGCGGCGACGGCGGGCTCGAGTTCGTCGCGCGCGCGGACCGGCAACTCAAGCTTCGCGGGTTCCGGATCGAACCCGGCGAGGTCGAGGCCGCGCTGCAACAGCATCCGGCGGTATCCGGGGTCCTGGTGGATGCGGTCGACACTCCCGCGGGGCCGTCCCTGGTCGCCTACTACCTGGGCGAGGACGAAGCCGAACGGCTAGATCTGCGCCGGCACACCGAGGACCGACTGCCGGCGCACATGGTCCCGGCGATATTTCACCGCCTGGACGCGTTCCCGGTGACCCGCAGCGGCAAGGTGGACCGGACGGCGCTGCCCGTGCCGGCCACCGCGCCCCTGCCTGCCGGAAGGGACAGCCCGGACGCCCCGGTCGGGCCGGTGGAAACCGTGTTGGCGGAGGTGTGGCGCGACGTCCTCGGACTGGACGGACCCGTCGGCCGGATGGACAACTTCTTCAGTCTCGGTGGCCACTCACTGGGCGCCCTGCGAGTCGCGGCGGCGGTCCACAAGCGCTTGCCGATCCGCATGGTCACCCGGACCATCTACCAATTCCCTGTACTGCGTGACCTTGCCGAGCAGCTCGCTCCGCCGGTGGTCGGCACCGGTACGGCACCGGCTGCGAGGACCGCGGCCCCGACGGACCCGGGTGAGCAGGGCACTGATGCCGGCTGAATTCAACGACCGGATCACCGCGCTGATGTCCCTGGTCAGTCAGCCGCATGTGGTCGAAGTCCTCGACACCGTGGACGCCGGGCCGCTGAACGTGGTCGACGTGGTGACGCGTACCCGCCTCAGCCGTCGTCGCGCTGCGGGCGTCCTGCGGGCGTTGGCCGCCGACGGCATCGTCACTCGGTGCGGCACCACCGGCAGCTGGGACGATCGCGATGACCCCAACACGATGTACACCCTGACGACTGCCGGCCGGGCAACAATGCGCGAGCTGTACACCCTCGACGTGTGGAATGAGATGTACGCCCGGCGCCAAGGCGATGCCGTGCCGCCGGATGGCGAGCCGCAACCATGAGACGCGTCGACGGCGCCGACAGCTCGGTCGGCACCGCACCGCACGGCTCGACCTGTGACCGGGTCGTCGCGGATCTCGAGGCACATCTGGGCGATCCGCACGACGACGCCACAGTCTTCTCCTACGCCCGCTGCGCGGAGCTGGACCAGACGAGCAGCTTCCCGGAAGCCCCCTACCGCCAACTCGACGCGTGGGGATTGGCGCGCTATTACGTGCCTGGCGTCTTCGGCGGCGCGCTCGACGACTACACCGTACCGACCCTGCTGCTCGCCGCTGTCGCGCGACGTGACCTGAGCGTGGCTGTCGCCCACGGCAAGAGCTTCCTCGGTAGCGTCTGCGCCTGGGTATCGCCGTCCCGGCGCAGTACCGACCTGGCGAAGCTGGTTCTCGACGGCCACCCGGCCGCATGGGGATTGACCGAGCCCGGTCATGGCAGCGACCTGCTGGCAGGCGAGCTGCGGGCAGACGCTGTACCTGGCGGTTACCGGCTGACCGGTCGGAAGTGGCCGATCAACAACGCCACCAGGGGCCGAATGATCACTTTGCTCGCCCGCACCGAACCGACCGGAGGCGCTCGCGGCTTCGATGTGTTCGTCGTGGACAAGCAGGACCTCGACGCCACCGCCTTCCAACCGCTGCCGAAGGTGTCCACCCACGGCATCCGGGGCGTCGACATCAGCGGCATCGCCTTTGACCGGGCGTTCGTATCCGAGCACACGCGACTCGGAGACCGCGGGAGTGGTCTGGAGACGGTGCTGAAGAGCCTGCAACTGACCCGGA
>JAVHWE010000561.1:0-3144 GCA_032160285.1 Micromonosporaceae bacterium
GGTAGCGCCGTCGGCCACGTACCGGTGGAGCTTCTCGGCGACGAAGGAGCCGATGTCGGCCTGCGCCTCCTCGGTCGAGCCGCCGATGTGCGGGGTGAGGATCACGTTGGGCAGGCCGCGTAGTTCCGAGGAGAACTCGTCGCCACGGCCCTTCGGCTCGGTGCGGAACACGTCGACCGCGGCACCGGCGAGGTGACCGCTGTCCAGGTGCTTGCGCAGCGCCCCATGGTCGATGACGAAGCCCCGGCTCAGGTTCAGAAACAGGCTGCCGGCCCGCATCCGGGCGAACTGGTCGGTACCGAAGAAGCCGCTGTTGCCGGCCCGGCCGTCGACGTGCAGCGTGACGATGTCGGAGACCGCGAGGAGTTCGTCGAGGCTGGTGCAGCGGCGGGCGTTGCCGAGCGCGAGGCGGTCGGCGGTGTCGTAGAAGTACACGGTCATGCCGAGGTTCTCGGCGAGCACCGACAGCTGGGTTCCGATGTTGCCGTACCCGACGATGCCGAGGTGGCGTCCCCGTACCTCGTGGCTGCCGTCGGCGGCCTTGTCCCAGATCCCGGCGTGCATCGCGGTGTTCTTGTCGGTCAGCCGCCGGGTCAGCGCGATGATCTCGGCCAGCGCCAGCTCGACCACGCTGCGGGTGTTGGAGAACGGGGCGTTGAAGACCGCGACCCCGCCCCGCGCCGCCGCCGTCAGGTCGATCTGCTCGGTACCGATGCAGAACGCGCCGATCGCGACCAGGTCCGGGGCGGCGGCCAGCGCGGCCGCGCTCACGTCGGTCTTGGAGCGGATGCCGAGCAGCGCGACCCCGTCGAGCCGGGCGATCAGTTCATCGGTGTCGAGTGCCCGGTCGGCGGTCTCGACGCGGTGGCCCTCCGCGCTGAGTCGGGCAACGGCGTCCGGGTGGATACCTTCGAGCAGGAGGACGCGCACGGATTCGGTGTTGAGCACCGGTCGAGGATAGTTCAGTGGCCTACCAGACCCATCGGGACGGCACCGATTCTCCCTCCGACGTGACCTTGCTCACCGGGAGTACATTCAACGGTGTCATGGATACCTGGTACTGGTGGTCGATCGAGGTCTTCGACGGACCTCACGCCTCCGCACGGTCCTGGCGCGACGCCCACGGCGCCGCGCTGATCGAGTCCGCCGTCACCAACGGCGCACGTGACTGGCAATGGCATCGACACTCCTGGGGGGTGCTGCTCGAAGTCGCATTCGCCGACGAGTACCGCGGCGCGGCCTTCCGTGACCTGCCGGCGGTCCGGGCCGCGCTGGACTCCGCGCCGGATCCGGTCAACGGCGTCCTGGTCTATCCGGGGCGCGGCGGCGGCTCGGGGCGGGTGCAGCCACGCCGGCCGCGACCGATCGCGGGTGCGGGTGGGGCCGAGGCGCCTCGCGAGGAACCGGTGTTCGTCAGCCTGACCGCGGACCGCTGATCGCGATCGCCGATCGGATTAGCGCCGGGTCCAATGGGGAACGCTGGGGATGACTATGGAGGTGCATTCATGACCATACCGTCGAGCCCCGGCACTCCCGGTGCCGGTGCTCCCGTCGATTTCCGCGCGGCGGTCACCGTCGCCACGTTCGACAATTACGAGTCGGCGCAGCGCGTCGTCGACTACCTGTCCGACAACCAGTTCCCGGTGGAGCACACCGCGATCATCGGTACCGATCTGGCGTTGGTCGAGAACGTGCTGGGCCGGTTGACCACCACGCGGGCGGGGCTGGCGGGCGCGGCCAGCGGGGCCTGGTTCGGCCTGCTGATCGGGCTGATCCTCGGTATCTTCAGCGTCTCCGCCTGGTGGACGCTGCTGATGACGGGTCTGCTCATCGGCGCGTTCTGGGGGGCGGCGTTCGGGGCCATCGCGCACGCTCTGACCCGGGGCCGGCGCGACTTCTCGTCCCGCAGCCAACTCCAGGCGGGTCGATACGCGGTGACCGTGGACGCCGAGCACTCCGACGACGCCCGGCACCTCGTGGCCCGGCAGAACTGGCAGGACAGCACGGCAACGCAGTGACGTCGCCCCGGCGTACGCGGTCGGAACGCGGGTGGCCGGCACGGCTATGCAATCCGGCGGGTTCTTGCTAGCGTTACCGAGGTTTTTGGGTAGGTGGTTCGTCTTATCGCAGCCGTTTGACCGATCGCGGTGTTGAGTTGCTGTCAGTGGGTTGGGCGATGCGGGGCCGCTAGACCAAGACGGCTTCGGGTCTGCGAGTGCAGATCTTTTCGCCTTACAAGGAGATGGCAATGGCACAGGGTACCGTGAAGTGGTTCAACGCCGACAAGGGGTTTGGTTTCATCAGCCAGGACGGGGGCGGGGATGACGTTTTCGTGCACTTCTCCGCCATCCAGTCCGGCGGTTACCGGACCCTTGAGGAAAACCAGCGGGTCGAGTTCGAGATCACGCAGGGTCAGAAGGGTCCTCAGGCGGAGCAGGTCCGAGTAATCTGATCAAGCGGACGCCGCCCCTCGGCGCCCGCGGACGAACCGGTGGTGGCGGGGCGATCGGCCCGAGTTCAACCCGGACCGTGTCGATCCCCGTATCTCTTCCAGATACGGGGATCGACCTTTTGTGGGTAACGATCGGTCACTGCGGGAAGCCGTTCGGCAACGAAACTCCGGTATCCGTAATTGTGTTGACGATTCTTTCCCGGACGCGTTACCGATGTCTTTGCAATGCGGCTGATCGGCCGTTATCTTTACTCAACGGTAGGTTGGCTGCTCGGGAGGAACCGCTCTATGGCTAAGCGCACGATCCACATGCTGGTCGATGACCTCGACGGCGGAGAGGCAGACGAGACCATCACGTTTGCCATTGATGGCGCCCAGTACGAGATCGACCTGTCAAAGAAGAACGCCGCAAAAATGCGGGACGCCCTGGCGCCGTTCGCCGCGGCCGGGACGCGGGTCGCCCGGGTCGGTGCGTCCGCCCGGGTGGCGGCACCGCGTGGCCGGGGTGCCGGCGCGGTCGACCGGGACCAGAACCGGGCCATCCGGGACTGGGCGCAGGCCAAGGGCATCTCCGTTTCCGACCGGGGCCGCATCAAGCAGGAGATTGTCGACCGGTACCACGCCGAAGCCGGTCACTGACCGATCGGCACCGGTGTGGCGTCGCGACCGCCCCGGCGGTACGGCCGCCCGGG
>JAVHWE010000587.1:0-4179 GCA_032160285.1 Micromonosporaceae bacterium
CTGGACAGCAGTACGGTCCGGCCCCGCTCCCGCTCGGCCCTGATGCACTCGGCGAAGACCGCCTCCATCAACGGATCCAGGCCGCTGGTCGGCTCGTCCAGAATCAGCAGCTCGACGTCCGAGGCGAGCGCGGCGACCAGCGCGACCTTCTGCCGGTTTCCCTTGGAGTAGGAGCGGCCCTTCTTGGTCGGGTCAAGGTCGAAGCGCTCCAGCAGGGCGGTGCGCCGTTTGGGGTCGAGGCCGCCGCGAAGCCGGCCGAGCAGGTCGATGACCTCGCCGCCGGACAGATTGGGCCACAGGGTCACGTCACCCGGTACGTAGGCCAGGCGGCGGTGCAGGTTGCTGATGTCGCGCCAGGGATCGCCGTCGAGCAGGCGGGTGGTACCGCCGTCGGCGCGGAGCAGACCCAGGAGTACCCGGATGGTGGTCGACTTGCCGGCTCCGTTCGGGCCGAGAAAGCCGTGCACCTCGCCGGTACGGACGGTGAGGTCGAGACCGTCCAGCGCGCGGGTCCGGCCGAATGATTTCGTCAGTCCGGACACCGAGATGGCGTTGGTCATACTTCGGAAGGTACGCTCTTTTCACAAATTCGTGAAGACTCGAAAAGTTGATGAGCTCCGGCACCGATTCCGTGGTGGCCCGGGAGGGTGAAGGAGGCGAGCGATGACCGGTACCCGCGACGGGGCACGTGCCGACGAGGCACGGGACGCCGAGCGACGCGACCCGGCGGCCGTCTCCCGGTTCGTCGAGCGCTTCGCCCAGGCCCTCGTCGAGGCCGGCATACCGCGCATCGCGGCGCGGGTCTTCGTCGCGCTGGTGGCCACGGACGCGGGCCGCCTCACCGCGGCGGAGTTGGCCGACCGGCTCCGGGCCAGCCCGGCCGCGATCTCCGGCGGCGTGCGGTACCTCATCCAGCTCCGGTTGGCCAGCCGGGAACGGGAGCCCGGCTCCCGCCGTGATCACTACCGTGTCTCCGACGACGTCTGGTACCAGACCATCCTGCAGCGCGACCACCTTGTCGCGCGGTGGATCAGCAGCCTGCGCGAGGGGATCGACGCGGTGGGCGAACAGACCGCGGCGGGCGCGCGGATGGCGGAGACGGTCGAGTTCTTCGAGTTCCTCCAGAAGGAACTGCACGAGACGATGGGCCGCTGGCATGAGTACCGGGCCCGGCGACCCGGCCTGCCGGAGCGCGCCTGAGCCTTATCGCCCGAGGTCCATCCGCGTCGCCAACTCGACGAGGCTGGACAGGGCGGCGTCGCCATCGATGTCGGCTGGGCGTGCCGCCGCGATCACCAGCAGTCGGGTGCCGGCGGCACCGTCCGTCATCAACCGTCGCAGCCACGCCACCGTGGCCGCGTCGGCACGGTGAAGATCGTCGAGTACGAGGAGGGCGGGCCGCCCGTCGGCGTCGAGCGTCGGCGGGGTTTCGGCCGCATCGGCACAGCTCATGCGGGTCACCCGGCCGCCGGTTCGGTCGGCGAGCGCGGCGGCCCGGTCGATCAGCCCGGCCGCGTCGGCGGTGTCGGTGTCGCTGTCGCCGGTGAGCACGACAAATCCTGTCCGCCCCCGGGCGGCCGCTCCCCAGGCCGCGCCGAGCCGGAACACCTCCCGTTCCCGGCCGGCCGGTCCAGCGGTCGTCATGCCGTCCAGCGTATTCGGCGTGCTCGCGATCGCCGCGACCGCGACCACGGTGGCCGTGCCAGCAGGAAAAACGCGAACAGGGCATCGCCATGGCGGTGCCGACCGAGCACACTGACCGGACGGGCCGGCGGATTCGGCCGGCCACAGCGTCGCCGCGGCGGCGTAGACCGCCGCATCACCGGCAGAGCCAATGGAGGCAGCGATGGGACGACCGGTTCACTTCGAGATCCACGCCACCGACCCGGAGCGGTCGCGCGAGTTCTACGAGGAGGTGTTCGGCTGGGCGTTCCGGCAATGGAGTGGCCAGCAGTACTGGGTGATCTTGACCGGCGAGGACGACCAGCCCGGCATCAATGGCGGTATGCTGCCGCGCCAGGGTGAGACGCCGGAGACCGGCGCGGCCGTCAACGCGTTCGTGGTGACGGTCGACGTCGCCGACCTCGACGCGACGCTGGAGACGGCGCTCAAGTTCGGCGGCGAGACGCGGCTGCCGCGGATGCCGGTACCCGGGGTGGGCTGGCTGGCGTACCTGGCCGATCCGGACGGGAACCTCTTCGGCGTGTTGCAGGCCGACGAGTCGGTCACCGCCTGACGACGCCTCCAACTCCGGGGTGTGACCGGCGCGCCCGGTCAGGCCTGCGACAGGGACACCCCGAACAGGCCGTCCGGATCGGTCCACCAGTGCCGCAGGGCGAACCCGGCCGCGTCCAGTTCCCGGGCCAGCCCCTCGCGGCGGAACTTCGCCGACACCTCGGTACGCAGCTCCTCCCCGGCGGCGAAGTCCACGGCCAGGCCAAGCGCCCCGATCCGGACCCGGGTGGCGTCGCGGCTACGCAGCCGCATCTCGATCCATTCGTGGGCGGGGTCCCACAGCGCCACGTGTTCGAATGCCGACACGTCGAAGTCGGCGTCCAGTTCGCGGTTGAGTACCCGCAGGACGTTGCGGTTGAACTCGGCCGTCACCCCGGCCGCGTCGTCGTAGGCGGGTACCAGCATCCGTTCGTCCTTGACCAGGTCGGTACCGAGCAGCAGCCACTCGCCCGGCTCGATGGCCGCCCGCAGGGTCGCCAGGAACTGGTAGCGCTCGGCCGGAAGCAGGTTGCCGATGGTGCCGCCGAGGAACGCGATCAGCCGGGTGCCGCCGCCGGGCAGCATCGTCAGGTGCCGGGTGAAGTCGCCGACGATGCCGTGGATCGACAGGCCCGGGTACTCGGCGGTCAGCGCGGTCACCGCGGCCCCCAGCGCGGTGGCCGACACGTCGAGCGGCACGAAGGTGGCCAGCGCACCGTGTCCGACCAGCGCGTCGAGCAGGAGCCGGGTCTTCTCCGACGAGCCGGATCCCAGCTCGACCAGCGTCTTCGCCTCGGTGATCCGGGCGATCTCGCCCGCACGCGTGTCCAGCACGGCCCGTTCGGCGCGGGTCGGGTAGTACTCCGGCAGCCGCGTGATCTCGGAGAACAGGTCGCTGCCGGCCGCGTCGTAGAACCACTTCGGCGGCAGCCACTTCGGCGTCGCGGTCAACCCCGCCCGCACGTCGGCCCGCAACGACCGGGCCAGGTCGCCCTCGTCGAGATGGATCTCCAGCTCGGGTACGGTCATGCGGCTCCCCAATCGGTGATGTCGACGCCGAGCGGCGTGGCGACCACAAGTTTTCCCTCGTCCACGGCGTGCCAGCCGGGACCGTCGTCGAGCGGTTCGGAGCTGACCAGCACGTACCCGTCGGTCCGGCGTACCGACAGCGCATGGCCCGCCGTGGTCGCCGCGATCTGCGCGCCGTCGGTGATCAGCAGGTTCAGTCGGGACCCGGGCGCGGCCAGGTCGACGTCGACGACCGTCTCGGCGATCGCGTCCGGCAACGGTGCGCCGGCCCGCAGCCGGTGCCGGAGCAGGGCCCACAGCAGCGCCGCGTCGGTCGGTGCGTCCAGCGTCAGCAGGTCGCGGGTGGGCAGCCGCTCGGCCAGCTTGGTCATCGACTCCGGCCAGCCGGTGACGGCACCGTTGTGGCTGAACAGCCACCGACCCTCGTGGAACGGCGCGGCCGCGGTCTCCAGGATCGGCATGCCGACGGTCGCGTTGCGGACCGCGGCGAGGATGGCACCCGAGCGGACGGTGGTGGCGATCATGTCCAGGTTCGCGTCCGCCCACATCGGCACGCCACGGCGGTACCGGACGGCCACCGGTCCACCGGCCGCCGCGTCGCACGCCGCCGCGTCGCACGCCGCCGCGTCGCGAACCGGCTCCACGCGGTCGGGGTACCAGCCGACGCCGAACCCGTCCGCGTTGATCCGGCCGCCGCGTCGCATGTCGGCCGGTGCGTACGACTGGTGGCGCAGCGAGTGCGGCGCCTCGGTCAGCAGCCGACTCAGCGGTACCGCCGGACCGAGGTACGCCAGGTGCCGGCACATCCGCTAGTCCACCTCGCCGGGTCGGGGGTCACGGGCACAGCGGAAGCCGCTGAAGATCTGTCGCCGGATCGGATAGTCCCAGTTGCGGAACGTACCCCGGCAGGCGGCCGCGTCGGTACCGAACGAGCCA
>JAVHWE010000597.1:0-7239 GCA_032160285.1 Micromonosporaceae bacterium
CGTCGTCGGGTGCCGTCATGGCCCGCTCGTCGTCAGCCGTGGTCATGGCCGGCCCGTCGTCCGGCCGCGTCATGGCTTGCCGTCATCCGGGGCGTCCTGGCTGGCGCGTTGTCGGTCGCGGTCGGTGCGACCCAGCAGGGCGGCGATGGTCGGCGTGACGACGTCGGCGCGGTCGGCGTCGATACCGTCATCGGTGTCCTCGGGTCCGATGTGGTCGGTGGCCTGGACGAGGGTACCGGCGAGGCGCACGGCACGGCTGCCGATCTGGCGGCGCTGCGGTGCGGGGTACTCGCTGAAGGTACGCCGCAGCAACGGAAGTACCTCGACGAACGCTTCGGGTGGGATGGCGGTGAGCCAGGCGTCCACCAGCCGCAGCAGCCGCTCGTCGTGAACGAGGAGCAGGCCGTCGCCGGTGAGGAAACCCTCGATCCAGGCGGCCGTGTGGGCGACCGGTACCCCCACGGTGACGATGAGCGCCATCCGTCGACCGGCCTCGGCCAGGTCCAGGCGTCCGGCGTCGAGCAGCAACCGGTCCAGCCGCCCCGACAGCAGCCCGTGCAGGTCGTCTCTTGTGGACAGTACGGTGAGGCTGTCGTGCCACCGGGCGGCCGCCTCGGCGTGGTCGAGCAGCGCGATCGCGGCGTTGACCGCGTCCACCCGGTCGCGCATCCCGGCCGCCGCGTCGGCGTCCAGCCCGGCGAGCGCGGTCGGCAGGCCGACACAGATGCGGGTGATCAGGCCGTCGGTGACCTGGCCCAACGCCGACAGGTCGGTACCGCGCACGTCGCCGTAGCGCAGTGTGCGGGCAAGCGCGGGCAGCGCGTCCATCAGGTGTGCGACGTCGTGGTCGAGCGCGATCCGGTCGTCCAGCGCCCGCAGCACCGTCGGCAGCGCGTCGGGCAGCTCGGCCAGCAGGCACCGCTCGACCAGGGCGGTGACCTCGGCCAGTGACGCCGCCTCGGCCGCCTGTTCGGCGACCCGGGCCACCGCCGCCCGGAGCACCGTCGTGCCGTAGGCGCTCGCCTCCACCAGGTCGACGGCGAACTCCGGCTGCCAGCCCAGCCGCCACGACTCCCAGAAGGTGCCCCGACCCGACCGGCTCGGCAGGGACACGCCCCAGTCGACGCCGAGCAGGTGCAGGCGGTGCAGCAGCCGGCTGCGCTCCAGGTCGATCTCCCGGCGCAGGTCGAGGTCGATGTCTCGGCCCAGCGGATCGGGCGGCAGCCGCAGTCGCCGCTGGGCCGCGGCGACGTCCCGGGCGATCGGCACGCCCGGCGTGCGATCGGGTACCCGGCCGAGCCGTTCGCCCACCACCAGCCGGCGCTGGATCAGTTCCAGCCGTAGCGTGTCGCCTTCACAGAGGACGGCCAGGCTCGCGTCGGTGATCTCGGTGAGGCCGGGTACCGGCCGGCCGCGCATCGCGGCGAGCGCGTCCGCGAGCCGGGTCGCCTCGATGACATGGGCGCTGGACACGCCGACCCCGTCGCGGCGTAGCACCCCGGCGGCCCGGACCAACCACCGCGCGACCGCGTGCGGCGGATCGGTGAACAGATGGTGGTACCAGCCGGGCGAGGCCACCCCGGCGCCGTACCCGGTGCCGGCGACCAGCCGCGCGTGCGTCCACGGTACCCAGGTCACGGCCACCTTGGCCCGGGGCAGCCCGCGCAGCAGGCGGGCGTCCGCGGCGGCGGTCGGCAGCGGTGCCGTCAACGCCGGTACGTGCCAGGCCCCACACACCACGGCCACCCGCTCGTACCGTCGCATCGCGGCCCGCAGCCCGACCCGCATCGCCGCCTCCCGCCGCTGCTCGTCGGTTGGCGCCTCGGTCGCTTCGGGCGCCATGTCTTCCTCGGCCGGCTGGGTCGCCTCGGCCGGCTGGGTCGCCTCGGGCGGCTCGGTTGCTTCGGGCGCCTTTGCGCCCGGCGCGCGCGGCGCGTGCGACCGGACCTCGGTCATCGCGGCCGCGATCGCGGCGAACGGGCGTAACGCTCCCGCCAGTTCGTCGGTATCGGCGAGCGGGTCGCCGGGTTCGTGGAATCGGTGCTCGACCACGTCCTCCCACCAGCGTTCGGGGTCGTCGTAGCCGGCCGCGGCGGCGAGTGCGCCGATCGGGTCGGCGGGGGAGCCAGGCGCCGCGCGGCCGTGGGCGGTCTCGGAAGCGGCGAGCCGGACCGCCGTGGGCAGGTCGATGAAGTGCACCGGTACGTCGTGGGCCACCGCCCAGCGCAGGGCCTGCCACTCCGGCGAGAACTCCGCGAACGGCCAGAACACCGCCCGCGTCGCGCCGGCGGTCCGGGTCCCGGCGGGGCCGCCGGCTTCCGCGGGCGGGTACGCCAGCAGCGCGACCGGTGCCCGCATCTCCTCGTCACCGGCGAGCGCCACCAGCGGGTCGGCCTCCGGCGGCCCCTCGATCAGCACCACGTGCGGCTGGTACGCCGACAGCGCCCGCCGGACCGCGCGGGCCGAGCCCGGCCCGTGGTGGCGCACACCGAGCAGCACCGGGCCGACCATGACCTACGCCTCCCGGGCTGCCCGGTAGAAGTCCCGCCAGCCGTCGCGTTCGCGGACCACCGTCTCCAGGTACTCCTGCCACACCACCCGGTCGGCGGCCGGGTCCTTGACCACCGAACCGGCGATACCGGCGGCCACGTCGGCCGCGCGCAGCCGACCGTCGCCGAAGTGGACGGCCAGCGCGAGCCCGCTGGTCACCACGGAGATCGCCTCCGCGGTCGACAGTGTGCCGCTGGGCGACTTGAGTTTGGTCCGGCCGTCCTCGGTCCGGCCGTTGCGCAGCTCCCGGAACACGGTGACCACCCGGTGGATCTCCGCCACCGCGGCGGGGAGCTCCGGCAGTTCCAGCGCGCGGCCGAGTTCGGCCACCCGGCGGGTGACGATCTCGACCTCTTCCTCCAGGCCGGGCGGGACCGGCAGGACCACGGTGTTGAACCGCCGGCGCAGCGCCGAGGAGAGTTCATTGACGCCCCGGTCGCGGTCGTTGGCGGTGGCGATCAGGTTGAAACCCTTGCGCGCCTGTACCTCGCCGCCCAACTCGGGAATGGGCAGGGTCCGCTCCGACAGGATGGTGATCAAGGCGTCCTGGACCTCGGACGGCATCCGGGTCAGCTCCTCGATCCTGGCGATCCGCCCCTCGGCCATGGCCCGCAGCACCGGGCTGTCCACCAGCGCCGCCCGGGACGGCCCGTCGGCGAGCAGCCGGGCATAGTTCCAGCCGTACCGGATGGCCTCCTCGGGGGTACCGGCGGTGCCCTGTACCAGCAGTGTCGAGTCGCCGCTGACGGCCGCCGCCAGATGCTCCGACACCCAGGTCTTGGCGGTGCCGGGCACCCCGAGCAGCAGCAGCGCCCGGTCCGTCGCCAGGGTGGCGATGGCGACCTCGATGAGTCGGCGGGAGCCGATGTACTTTCCCACGATCGGGGTACCGTCGCCGGCAACCCCGCCGAGCAGGTACGTCGCCACGGCCGTCGGGGACAGCCGCCAGCCCGGTGGCCGCGCCCGGTCGTCGCCGTCTGCCAGGGCGGCCAGCTCGTGGGCGTACTGGTCCTCGGCGTGGCGGCGCTGCACCGAAACCCCGGACGGCGCGGTGTCGGGCCTGTCGATGGTCACGCGAGCTCCCTGAGCATGTCGTGGCGGTACCGCAGCGTGGCGGCGAGGCGCTCGACCGCGGTGACGCCGGCGTCGTGGGGGCGGGAGGCCCGCAGCCGTTCGGCCACCGCCACCGCCCGGGGCGCGAGGGCGGCGGGCAGCCGGCGGGCGGCGATTTCACAGAGCCCGGTCAACCGCCAGCCGGAACTCCAGCGGGTGTGTTGATCGTCGACCGCGCCGAAGACCGCGTCCGCGAGAGCCGGCGGCCAGGGCCCGGGGCACAGTCCGAGGATCTGCTCGACGCCGACGGCGGTCGCGTCGGCCAGCCCCCGGCGCAGCGCCGCGGTGGCCCGTTCGGCCAGGTCGTCGGGGGGTAGGGCGGCGTAGAGCGCCTCGAGGAGGAGCCGGTCGTCCGGGCCGCCTCCGGCGACGACATCGGTGGTGAGCCGGTCGCCCAGCGCGGCGGCCCAGGCGCGGTCGCGTTGGGTGGCGGCGGCCCGGGCGAGTCCCCGGTACAGCGCCGCGGCCCAGGCCCGGCTGACCGGCCGGACCAGCAGCGCGGCCGGTGCGGGCCAGTGCCGCAGCGGTGTCCGGGCCAGGATCTCCTCCAGCCACCAGGCCCGTTCCCCCACGCCGGCCGGTGGCCGCGCCGCGATACCGTCCCGGCGCATCGGGCGGTCGCAGGCCGCCGGTGGGGTGACATCGACCCGGTCATCGCGGGACAGGTCGACGCAGGCGTCGGCCCGGTCCGCCATCCGCCGGCCGTACCCGCTGTCGGGCAGCCGGCCGAGCAGGTCGAGCGCGACGGTACGGACCTCACCGCGACGGTCGTCCAGAGCCTGCTCCAGCAGCGGCTCGTCGTCGGCGGACAGGTCGGTGGCCAGCGTGTTCAGCAACGCCGCCCGGTCGGCGGGCGGCTCGGCGGCCCACCCGCCCACCAGCAGGTCCCGCGCGGCGGCCGGGTCGCCGCGGCGGAGCCGGCTCAGGTATCGGACCCGGTCGGCGGTCGAGCCCAGGTCCCAGGCCCGGGTATCGTCCACGGTGGACACGACCGGTGGGGTTGCCGACGCGTACGACCAGTCGGCGCGCTGGCCGGCGAGCCAGCCGGCCAATGGCCCGGCCGCCTCGGCGATCAACGGTCGCAGCGCGCGGTGGCGACGACCGGCGTCGAGCAGCGCGGGCACCAGCTCCGGGGGCACCCTCCGGCCGCTGCGCGCCGCGGCGGCCAGCCACTCCGTGAGGACGTCCAGCCGGGCGGCCGGGTCGCGCAGCGGGCCGGCGTCGCGGGGCGCGCGGTCGAACGCGAGCAGGTCGTCGGCGCGGGCGGCGGCGGCCGGCCCGACCGTGGGTACGGTGTCGGGGCCCGCCGGTGCCGGCGGCCGCGCGTGCGGCGTCAGCGCGACCCCGGCCCGCCGGCGCAGGGCGTGTGCCGCGGCGGCGTCCAGCAACGCGTCCGGCTGCCCGCCGCCGCGTGCGGTACCGATCAGCGCCGCCGCCAGCAGGTCCGTCCAGGCCGCCGGGGTCGCGGTCGGCTGGGCGGTCACAGCCGGACCAGCCGATCGTCGGCCCAGACGCTCAGCGGGCGCAGCCCGGCGGCCGTCCACTCGCCGGTCACGGTCACCGGCCGGCCGCCGGCGGCCGCGATCAGCCGCCAGGGAGTGCCCACCGCCGGGTCGAGCGGCACGCCGCCCCGCTCCGCCACGCCCGGTCCGGCCACCACGCCCGGTCCGGCCGCCGTGTCCGGTCGGGCCGCCGCGCCCGGTCCGGCCGCCACGCCCGGTCCGGCCGCCGTGTCTGGCCGGTCCGGCTCACGCTGCCCGGCTGATCCGGTCAGGCACCAGCGGTCGCCCGCCGGTACCGGGGTGACCGTGGCGAGGACCATCGGCCACCGTTCCAGCCAGGGGTCGGCGGCGAGCGCGTGGGCGTACTCGCGCATCGCCGTGGTGACCGGGCTCGCCGCCACGGCGGTGACCGGTACGGCCGGCGCCCGCCGCCGCGCGATGAGCACCCGCAGGTGATCGGGGAAGTAGCACAGGTCGGCGTCCATCTCGGTACCGGTGACTAGGTCGGTGGCGAACACCTGGCCGGGTGCGGCGAACGACAGCACCAGCGCCGGGCGGCCGGTGTCGGCACCGCGCAGCCACACCCGGCGTACCAAAAGTTGATCTTCTTGTTCGTCGCTGACCCCGAGCACCTGCCAGCGGTCGCGTACCGGTGGCCCGGCCAGCACCCGCTCGGCCGGCACCGGCAGGCCGACCCGCAGCCGTACCGTCGCGGCCAGCTCCGGTGGCAGGCTGTCCAGCCGGGAGAAGCCGGCGGTGAGCAGCCGCAGCAGGCCCAGCTCGGTGAGCAGCCGTTGCGGATCGCCGACGTAACCACCGAGGTTGCGCACCAGCCGGGCCGCGCCCGGAGCCTGGGCGTCGATGAGCCGGGCGGCCATCGCGTCGCAGTGGGCGTACCCGAGCCGCGACATCGCCGCCAGGCCGCCGCGGAGCTGGTCAGCCAGCCAGCGGTCGAGTTCGGCCAGTCCGGCCGCCACCCGGGTGGCGCGCCGCAGCGCCGCCTTTTCGCCGGCCGCCCGACCGGTGCCGTCGCCGCCGCGGCGGGCCACCTCAAGGCGGTCGGCGGCCCGGGACACCCGGTCGCTCCGCGACGCCTGCCAGTCCCGGACCCAGGTCGGTGCGGGTGCCGCGGGCACCGCGCCGGACGCCCAGCGCAGCAGCAGGGCCAGCGTGTGCTTGCACGGAAACTTCCGGCTCGGGCAGGAGCAGCGGTACGCCGGCTCGGTCAGGTCGACGCATGCCTGGTACGGTCGCTGACCGCTGCCCTGACACAGGCCCCAGACGGTGGCCGGCAACTCGTCGTCGGCGCTCTCGCCCGCCTCGCACCAGGCGGTGTCATCCGCGAGGGCGCGGGCGGCCCGCTGCGCCGACGCGTCGGGTGCCAGCGACAGCACCTGGTCGGCAGTCCACCGGGTCGCGGACGCCGCGGAAGCGACGACGGCGGGTACGGCAACATCTGGCACGGTTCGTCAGCGTAGTCACGGGCTACGACATTTTGCGTGCTGGCCCGGTCACCGCCGCCGCACCCACCGGCCGCGGGAGTACGCCGGCAGCCGCTCCGCTCCAACGGACGGTGAAGATCGAGATGACTTTCACTGAGTAGCGGAGACCTCGCCGCCGGCTCACCGGATGGTTAGCGTTCGATCTGAGCGCGCTTCGAGCCACCGGCACGGCGGGCCGAGGAGGGAGCCGCATGGACCTGACGGTTGGCCGCCGGCCACTGCAGGATGCCGGGTGGTCGTCCTTCGTCGCCGGCCACGGCTCAGCGCTTCCGTTCCACCACCCGTCCTGGGCGGCCACGCTCGCCGAGTGCTACGGGTACGACGCCTTCTGCGTCACCGTCGATGACGGGGCGGGCCGGATCGTCGCCGGTCTGCCCGTACTCGAAGTGCGGCGGCGGCGCGGCCCGCGGCGGTGGGTGTCGCTACCGTTCACCGACCACTGCCCACCGCTGGCGACCGAGGGTTTCGGCGCCCAACTCGTCCCGCTCCTCGACGGCGCGCGCCGGCGGTTCGGCGTCGACCGCCTCGAGGTCCGCGGGGTGTTGCGCGGGCCGGGCGTCCATCCGGACGGC
>JAVHWE010000633.1:0-4180 GCA_032160285.1 Micromonosporaceae bacterium
GCACCGCCGGCGGCGCTGCCGGAGCCCCACGCAAGTAACGCCACCACGAGGAGCCATGGACCAGTCAAACAACAATCACGCGTCGCTCGAACAGGTCTTGTACCAAGTGAAGCGCGTCATCGTCGGCCAGGACGTCCTGCTCGAGCGGATGGTCGTCGCCCTCCTGGCCGGGGGTCACCTGCTGGTGGAGGGTGTGCCCGGACTGGCCAAGACCCTGGCCGTGAAGAGCTTTGCCGACGCCCTCGGCGTTGAGTTCCAGCGCATCCAGTTCACGCCCGATCTGGTCCCCGCCGACATCGTCGGGACCAGGATCTACAACCAGAAGTTCGGACAGTTCGAGGTGTCGCTCGGGCCGGTGTTCACCAACCTGCTGCTGGCCGACGAGATCAACCGGGCACCGGCCAAGGTGCAGAGCGCGTTGCTGGAGGCGATGCAGGAACAGCAGGTCACGATCGGTCGGGAAACCCACCTCGTGCCCCGGCCGTTCCTGGTCATGGCGACCCAGAACCCGATCGAGTCCGAAGGGACCTATCCCCTGCCCGAGGCGCAGGTGGACCGCTTCATGATGAAGGTCTTCGTGGACTATCCGAGCCCCACCGAGGAGTTCGTGATCGTCGAGCGGGCCATCTCGGCGACCCCGGCCGAACAGTCGGTTGTCGACCTCGCACAGCTCACCCAGATGCAGACCCAGGTGGAGCAGGTGTACGTGGATCCGGCGCTGATCGAGTACTCGGTGCGGCTGGCCAACGCCACCCGCCGACCGGGCGATGTCGGCCTGGGCAAGCTGGCCCGCTACATCACCTTCGGCGCGAGCCCCCGTGCCTCGATCAACCTGATCCTGGCCGCGCGTGCCCTCGCGTTCATCCGCGGCCGGGACTACGCCCTTCCGCGCGACCTGACCGACTTGGCACTCGACATCCTCCGGCATCGCCTGGTGCTCTCCTACGAGGCGCTCAGCGACGACGTCACCGCCGACGCCGTGCTGTCCACGGTGCTCGCGGCGCTGCCCGTCCCGGACGTACCCCTGCAGATGAGGCGATGAACGGATGGCGAGCCCACCCGACCGGCTGCTGCGACGCCTGGAGTGGCAGGTCGTCCGTCGACTCGACGGGCGGCTGCAGGGCGCCTACCGCACGGTGTTTCGCGGCGCCGGCATCGACTTCACCGACCTGCGCGGCTACACACCGGAAGACGACGTCCGACACATCGACTGGAATGTGACCGCGCGCCTGGACGAGCCCTATGTCCGCCAGTACACCGAGGACCGCGACCTGACCGCGTGGCTGGTCCTCGACCGGTCCGCCTCGATGCGTTTCGGCGCCGCCCGGCACGGCAAGGACTCCGTACTCGCCGAACTCGCGGTGTGCCTCGGCCGGCTCTTCACGTCCACCGGCAACCGGGTCGGCGCGATCCTCTACGACAACCGGCTCCAGCGGGTGATCCCGCCACGCACCGGACGCACCCACATCCTGTACCTGACCCACGAGCTTGCCCGGCCCGCCGTCGCGGATCCGGACCGGCGAACCACCGACCTGGCGGCCATGCTGCACCTCGCCGCCGCCACCGTGCGCCGGCGCAGTCTGGTCTTCGTCATCTCCGACTTCATCGGAGACGTCGACTGGGAACTCCCGCTGACCCGGCTGAGCCAACGGCATGAAGTGATCACGATCCGGATCGTCGACCCCGTGGAGCTCGACCTGCCCGACCTCGGGCTCGTCCTGGTCGAAGACGCCGAGACCGGGGAGCAGCTGCTCGCCGATACCGGCGACCCGCTGTTCCAGCGGCGACTGCGGGCCGAGGTGGAAGGCCGGGAGCTTGCCCTGGCGTCGTCGATGCGACGGGCCGGTGTGACGTCACACCGCATCGGTACCGACGACGACCTGGCTCAGGCCCTGGTCGACATGGTGCGGCGGTCGAAGCGCAGGCGCAGATGAGCTTCCAGTATCCCATCATGATCGTTGTCTCGGTCGCGGTCTGCGTGGCCCTGGTGGTGGCCTACCGCATCCTGCACCGGGAGCGCACGAGGACCCTGGCTGCCGGCGGGCTGCGCACCGCCGGCGTACGCCAGCACGTTCCGCCGGTGCTGTTCCTGGCCGCCTTGACGCTGCTGCTGCTCGCGGTCGCACGGCCACAGGCCACCGTGAAGGTGCCGCGGGCGGCGGGGACGGTGATCCTGGCCTTCGACGTGTCCAACAGCATGACGGCGACGGACGCCGCCCCCAGCAGGTTGGGCGCCGCCCGGGCCGCCGCGAACCGGTTCGTCCGGGCGCAGCCCGGCACGGTGGACATCGGCGTGGTCGCTTTCGACCAGGGGGCGCTGACCACCCGTGCGCCGACCAAGAACCACGAGGACGCGGTCGCGGCGATCGACCGCCTGCGCGCGGCCGGCGGCACCTCCCTGGGGCAGGCCATTCTGGCCTCCCTGACCACGATCGTCGGACGACCGGTCAGCCTGCCGGACCCGGCCGGGAACGCACCGCCGGCGGACCTGGGGTACTGGGGCTCCGCGACCATCGTGCTGCTCTCCGACGGGGAGGACACGGGCGGGCCCGACGCGGTCGCCGCGGCCGAACTGGCCGCCGCCGCCGGCGTGCACGTCTACACCATCGGATTCGGTACTGCCGACGGCACGACCATCGAGGTCGACGGTTACCAGGTGGCGACGGCTCTCAACGACGACCTGCTGACCGCAATCGCGCAGGCCACCGCCGCTTCATACCATCGGGCCGGCGACGCGCGGACCCTCGACGGGATCTACCGGTCGCTCGCCCTGCGGATCACCGCCAAGCCGGAGCTGGTCGAGTTGACCGGGGCGGCCGTCGGCATGTCGGTGCTGTTCCTCACGATCGGGGGCCTACTGATGATCAACTGGTTCGGACGGATCCTCTGATGTCGCTGACGTGGCCATGGGCATTGATCGCGGTGTTGGCCTTCCCGCTGCTGCTGGGCTTCCGGTGGTGGACGCGCCGACGTCGACGGCGCAGCGCTTTACGGATGTCGAGCGTCACCCTGATCCGGGCGGCACTGCCCGGGCGGTCACCGTGGCGGCGACGCATCCCTCTCTGGCTGTTCGCGGCCGGCCTGCTCGTCCTCGCCGGCGGGGCGGCCCGGCCGCAGGCGTCGGTGTTGGTGCCCTCGGACACCTCGTCGATCCTGCTGGCCATGGACGTGTCGGCCTCGATGTGCTCCACCGACGTGCAGCCCAACCGGTTGACCGCCGCCGAGAACGCGGCCCGGGACTTCGTCAAGGCACAACATGACGGCACCAAGATCGGCCTGGTCGTGTTCTCCGGAATCGCCGCGCTGCAGGTCGCGCCAACCTCCGACAAGGACGCGCTGCTGGCGGCCATCGGCAACCTGCGGACCTCCCGCGGCACCGCGATCGGCCTGGGCATCCTGACCTCCATCGACGCCATCGCCGAGATCAATACCGACGTCGCACCCACCGGCGTCGACCCGCCGACCGGCACCTCCGGCACCGACGCCGGGTACGCCCCCGACACCATCGTCGTGCTCACCGACGGTGCGAACACCCAGGGCGTCGACCCGGTCACGGCGGCGAAGCAGGCCGCCGCCCGCCATCTGCGCGTCTACACCATCGGCTTCGGTACCACCGAGCCCGCTCCGTCCGTGTGCACCGCGGACCAGCTCAGCGGGGACGCCGCATTCGGCGGGAACCGCCCCGGCCAGGCCCGCGGCTTCGGCGGACGCCGCGGCCAGGAGATCGACGAAAACGCCCTGACCCAGGTCGCCACCATCACCGGCGGCAGGTACTTCCAAGCCAGGGACGCCAAGTCGCTGACCGGAGCCCTGCTGGACCTGCCCAACTCCATCGTGCTGCAACGCAGGAAAGCAGAGCTCACGGTGTGGTTCGCCCTCGTCGGCGCGGTGCTCGTGCTGGCCGCCATCGGCCTGTCCCAGTGGTGGAGCCGGGTCGGACCGCCGAGACCACGCCCGAACGGGTGAGGTGGGTGGTCGGTGGCGTCACCCGTGACACGATGGCAGCCGTGCCCCCACCGCCGCACCCCATCCAGCTGGTCCTCGGAGACGAGGACGTGCTCGTCGCCCGTGCGGTGAACGAGGCGGTCGCGACCGTCCGCGCGGCCGAACCGGATGCCGAGCTCCGCGAGTACCTGGCAGGTGATCTTGTACCGGGGGAGCTGGCTGAGATGCTCAGCCC
>JAVHWE010000013.1:0-3599 GCA_032160285.1 Micromonosporaceae bacterium
CATCGATCCGGCCGAGGCGTGAGCGCATCGTGTACGCGTCGAGCAGCGCCTGGGTCGGGTGCTCGTGGGTGCCGTCGCCGGCGTTGAGTACGCTGCCGTCGATCCAGCCGGCCAGCCGGTGCGGCGCGCCGGACGCCGGGTGGCGGATCACCACGCCGTCCGCGCCCATCGCCTGCAGGGTGAGCGCGGTGTCCTTGAGGCTCTCCCCCTTGGACACGCTGGAGCCCTTGACCGAGAAGTTGATCACATCGGCGGAGAGTCTCTTCGCCGCCGCCTCGAACGAGATCCGGGTCCGGGTGGAGTCCTCGTAGAAGAGGTTCACCACGGTGCGGCCGCGCAGCGTGGGTAGCTTCTTGACCTCCCGGTCGGCGAGGGTGGCCAGCTCGGCGGCGGTGTCGAGGACCAGCGTCGCGGTCGGTGCGTCCAGGTCGGCGGCGGACAGCAGGTGTCGGATCATCGGGTACCTCCCAGCAGCCGCACCCCGTCGGTGCCGTCGGTCTCGGTCAACTGGACCCGCACGCTCTCGGCGAGCGCGGTGGGAATGTTCTTGCCCACGTAGTCGGCCCGGATCGGCAGCTCGCGGTGGCCCCGGTCGACCAGCACGGCGAGCTGCACCGCGCGGGGGCGACCGAGGTCGCCCAGGGCGTCAAGGGCGGCACGGACAGTACGGCCGGAGAAGAGCACGTCGTCGACGAGGATGACCAGCCGG
The DNA here is from genome assembly GCA_032160285.1 of Micromonosporaceae bacterium. Taxonomy (GTDB): domain Bacteria; phylum Actinomycetota; class Actinomycetes; order Mycobacteriales; family Micromonosporaceae; genus Planosporangium. Next base: position 710 of record JAVHWE010000013.1, read on the forward strand.
CCGGCGACGCCACCGGGTGGCAGGTCGGTACGGGCGAGTGCGCGGGTACCGCGCAGCCTCAGGTCGTCGCGGTAGAGCGTGACGTCGAGCGCGCCGACCGGCACGTCGACCCCTTCGAACGCCCGGATCCGGGCCGCCAGCCGGTGCGCGAGCGGTACCCCGCGGGTCGGAATGCCGAGCAGGACGGTGTCGGCCGCGCCGGACGTCTTCTCCAGGATCTGGTGGGCGACCCTGTCGACCACCCGGCTCATGTCGGCGGCCGCGAGGATCGTCCTGGCCGGCCGATCGGGCCCGTCGTCGGGCACACTGCGTGCTGACGTGGATACGCTGCCAGTGACGGTCGGGCCGTCGTGGGGACCGTCGGCGGCGTCGGTGCCGGTCTCGAACGTCGTCGTCGGCTCGTCCGCCCCGCCGGGCGGAGCGGCCACCAAACCGGAATTTTCAGCGTGTTTGGACGCCCCGGACGCGGCCCGGGACCCAGCTGTCGGATATGACAAGATAGACCTCCTTCCCCGCCTCGCTGGACGGGTCGTTAAAGGACGTCGGGCCGTCGCACAGCCTAGCAAGCTGCCTGACCTGGGATACGGAAGGGTCACGAGCACTTGACCACGTGTCTCAAGCCGGTTACGGTCACGCTCCGTAGCGATCGCTCGGGAGTGACCCTGGGCTAGTGACTGGGAGTGTCCGTATGCCGTCTGAATATGCCAAGTCCCTTGGCGCGCGCCTGCGCTCCATCCGGCAACAGCAGGGCCTGTCCCTGCAGGGCGTGGAGGAGAAGTCGGCCGGGCGCTGGAAGGCCGTCGTCGTCGGCTCGTACGAGCGTGGCGACCGGGCGGTGACCGTATCGCGTCTGGCCGAATTGGCCGAGTTCTACCGGGTACCCGTGGCCGAACTGCTACCGGATGGCAGCGGCGTCCGCCACGAGACCACCAACAAGATCGTCCTCGATTTGGAGAAGCTGTACGACCAGACCGCCGACGACCTTGCCTACGTCGCGCGGTACGCCCGCGCGATCCAGCAGCAGCGCGGCGACTACAACGGCCGGGTGCTGTCGATCCGGGCCGACGACCTCCGCGCGCTCGCGATCGTGTACGACGCCTCAGCGTCGGGCCTGGTGGAACGGCTGACCGAGGCCGGCGTCACCGTTGCCGACCCGCGGAGCATGTTCAACTCCTGACCGGAGTACCGACGCAGCGTGTCGGTTGCGGTGGACCGTTCCAGGATTGGGACGGTCCACCGGAACCGGCACGTTTCGTTTGCCGGCGGCGACCCGGCCCGGGCCGGTCAGCGGGTCGCGTACTCCGCGATCCGGCCGAGCACGCCGTGCAGGAAGCGCGGCGACTCGTCGGTCGACAGGATCCGGGCCAGCTCGACCGCCTCGGTGATCGCCACGGCGTCGTCGATCTCGTCCACGTAGAGCAGCTCGTAGACGGCGATGCGGGCCAGGTTGCGGTCGACCACCGGCATCCGGTCGAGCGTCCACCCCTCGGCGTAGCTGCCGATCAGCTCGTCGATCCGGTCGCGCTCGCGGGCCACGCCCGCCACGAGAGACTGCGAGTATCCGATCTGCTCCGGCCGGGGCTCGGGCAGCCGGGCGACGTACGCCTCCAGCGAGTCCATGATCGAGGACTGCCGGAGGTCCGCCTCGTACAGCACGTCGAGCGCCCGCTTGCGGGCCTTGCGGCGGGCCGACATCGATGACGTGACCTCGCTGCCGGTGAACCTGCCGAAGCCGCTGCCGGTGCCGCTGGTGCCGGTGCCGCTCACGAAACCGTCACGCCCGCCCGAGGTAGCGGCCGTCGCGGGTGTCCACCTTGATCTTCTCGCCGGTGGCGATGAACAGCGGCACCGCCACGGTTGCGCCGGTCTCCACGGTCGCCGGCTTGGTACCGCCGGTCGACCGGTCACCCTGCAATCCGGGCTCGGTGTAGGTGATCTCCAGGATCACGCTGGTCGGCAACTCGACGTAGAGCGGCACACTCTCGTGGGTGGCGACCGTCGCCTCCGCCTCGGGCAGCAGGTACTTCGCGCCGTCGCCGACCGTCGCCGCCGGCACCGTGATCTGGTCGTAGTTCTCCAGGTCCATGAAGACGTAGTCGCCGCCGTCCGCGTACAGGTACTGCATGGTCCGCTTGTCGACGGTGGCGGTGTCGACCTTGGTGCCGGCGTTGAACGTGCGGTCGACGACCTTTCCGGACAGCACGTTCTTCAGCGTGGTCCGCACGAACGCCCCGCCCTTGCCGGGCTTGACGTGCTGGAACTCCACAACGCTCCACAGTTCGCCGTCGAGGTTGAGGACCAGACCGTTTTTGAGGTCGTTGGTGGTGGCCATGCGTACGCGTGTCTCCGTCTTCGGCTCGCCCGGGTGAACCGAACAAGTGTATCGGTCCGGGCGCTGTCCGGCGTTGACGGGGCCACGATCGACCCACTTGACTATTAATAAAGTTTACATATCGTTATTGCTCAATAACGCTCGTACGCCCCTGGAGGCGGCTATGACACGACAGCGATTCCGTGCGGTCCTGGCCGCCGCGAGCGCGCTCGCCGCGGCCGGCGGCGTGTTGGCCGTCGTCAACCCGGCCCAGGCGGCCGGCGCGATGACCGCCGCGTTCAGCGTCACCTCCGACTGGGGCAGCGGCTGGCAGGGCCTCTACACGATCACCAACGGCACCGCCGCCACCGTCAACACCTGGAGCGTCGGCTTCGACCTGCCGGCCGGTACCACGCTCGGCAGCTCCTGGGACACCCTCGCCACCCAGGCGGGCACCCACGTCACCGCCCGCAACCAGACCTACAACGCACCACTGGCCGCCGGCGCCACCGCGACCTTCGGGTTCCTCGCCACCGGCGCGGGCAAACCGACCAACTGCACCCTCAACGGCGTGACCTG
>JAVHWE010000015.1:0-2888 GCA_032160285.1 Micromonosporaceae bacterium
GTCGCCGACCCGTAGGACGAAGCCGCCGACTCGTAGGACGCGGGAGCCGATCCATAGGACGAGGAGGCCGATCCGTAGGCCGGGGCCGGCGAACCGTACGTGCGGGGTTCGGCCGTGCGGTGGCTCTGACCGGTATCGCGGGTGGCCTCGCCGGTCAGCGGCCAGGTAACCCGGGAGCCGGGCGGCGGCGGATCCGCCGCGGGTCGATCACCGTCGAGGGTGGACATCGTGGCGGCCGGGGTAAGGCCGGGCGGGGCGGCGGGTGGCGTCATACCCGGCGGCGGCGCGTACGGGGCGACCCCCGGTGGGCTGGCGGGCGAAAGGCCGGGCGGAGGGACCGCGGCGACCGGGCGCGACCGGGACACCGACGGCGCCGGCGCCGGCACGCGCGTCGGCAACGGTGGATGCACCGGCGTGGGTACCGAGTTCGCCGGTGGCACCGGGATCGGCGCCGGTGGCGCCTGTACCGGGATCGGGGTCCGCGGCCCGTGTACCGGGATCGGCGTCGGAGTGGCACGGTGCTCGACCTGGACCGGCGAGGCCCCCTGGTCGCCACCCCGGGTATGGCGGTGGGCACCGGCCGAGGCGGAGTACATGGCCGGTGCCGACGCAGCGGGTGTCGCCGCCGCGGACGTCGGCTGCGGTTGGTACGCGCGGGGCGTCCTCGACGCGGCGGGCGGCGGCCCACCGGCGGTCAGGATGTCGTGCCCCGGCGTCCCAGCCGGCGGAGCCGACCGCGGGCGTACCGCGGTGGGTGCGTACCCGGTCGACACGGACTGCAGCTCGGCGGGGGCCTGCGCCGCGTTACCGCGGCGCGACCGGGTCGCGCGGGCGTCGAGGGTTGGGGCGGCCGACGGCATGCGGGCGGCCAGCACCGAGACGAGGGCTGACGAGGCGGCGTCACAGGCGCGGACCGCGGCCACCGCCTGGCGGACGGTCTCGGCGACGGCGCTCGTGATCGAGCGGTTCATGCCGGTACGGCGGGGCGTTTCGGCGATCGCGACACGCAGCGCGGTGACGGCCTCCGCGACGGTCCCGGGTTCGGCCACGCCGGCCTCGGTCAATTCGGCGATCGCCTGGGTATCCCGGCCACGGCCGGTGGGGCTGGCGAATGGCCCGGGCTCGGGTAGGGCGTCCAGGATCGCGAGTGGGACGGCCTCCGCCGGGTCGGGAAACGCGCGCAGCGCGGCCGGGTACAGCTCGCGCAGCACCTCCCGCAGCGTCGCGGCCGCTCCGTGGCGGCCGTTCGTGACCGCGGCGTGCGCGGCGAGCACCGGCTTGAGTCCGAGCAGGTCGCGCGGGGTGGCCTGGGCAACGGCCGAAAGTACGCCGGCCTGCAGTGCCCGGGCCAGGCCGACGGCGCGCCGCTGGACGGGGCTGGACTGGATCTCGTCGGCGGATTCGTCGTCGCCGAACCGCTCGGCGTAGTCGTCCGCGGAGTCCTCGTCCGTATACGCTAAGTAGCGTCCGGCTGCGGTCAGTAGTTGGGTGACGATGTGATCGTCGCTGTCGGCGGCGACCGCCACGGATTCCAGGCCGTTGGCACGCTCGGCCAGGAGCGCACCCAGTTCAGCGAAGCCGGCAGCGTCGTCGCTGAGATCGCAGGTGTGCAACAGGCGACCGGCGTCGTCGACGACGGCCACCGTGAGCCAGGTCGCGGAGCCCGGTGCAGCGGTGTTCAGGTCCGCCGAAGCCAGACCGCAGTACACCCGTACGAGCGCCACCGCGTCGTCCTCCTCCCGGCACAGCCGACATGACCTGCCCAATTACCGCGCGAAGCTGGTCCGAGGGTGTGCGCGTTTCCGCCACCTTCGTACGCCTTCGCGAACAGGCTTCACTATTCAGGTTCGAGACCAAAAATACGATCAACCGTTTCGGCGGAAAATGACCTGAGTGCCTGGCCGGGGTCTCCGGTCCGCAGTGGAGCGCTCGTGATATCCATCATTGCGAATGATGCTCTCTGGTCAACGGTCAGTTGCGCCAGTCCACAACGGCAGAGATCTTGCCGATAATGGTTCGCCAGCCCAACGCGGCGGTGGTTTGCGGATCTATCCTCCGAAGTTTCCGCCGTGCGAAGAACGAGCCCAAACCGCCGGCTTCGACGGTCCGGAGACCTTCATCGAGGTCATCCAGGGGCGAGCCGGGTGCCAACGCGGCAATCACTTTCGGTAGCCGCAAGGCGAACCCGATGTCACGGGCAACCTCGCCGGACTGGATGATCAGGGCCGGATCCCACACGTCGTGCCCACCGCGCAGGTTTTCGACAACCAGATCCAACTCGTACCGGTCCTCGTCGAGGGCGACGATGTCCTCGGCCCGGACCCGGTCGCGGAGTTCGTGCCAGGTGTCCAGCTGCGTCAACTCGTGGTTGTCGGCTCCCCGGACGTACTCGACGAGACCCTCGGGCGTCCGGAACAACAGCAGCTTCCCACCGAGGGAAAGGAAGATCGGCACGTCCTCCGGCTCGGCGGGCTCCTCGACATCGGCCACCTCGTCGTCGACCTCGTCGTCGGTGTCCAGCCCGGTCACCTCGACGGGCGCGCCGAGCGCGGGATCCGTTTCGACCCGCTCGTCCACGGCGGCGTCGGGGTCACGGGGCTCCGCGGTGTCGTCCTCCGAGCCGGTGACCTCATCGTCGACCCGGTCCTCGCGGCTGTCCTCGCCCGCGGCCAGCGCCTGGGCGGTCAGCTCGGCCTCGTCGATGGCCGGCAGGTCGGCCGGGTCGATGTCGTCGGGATCAAGATCAGGCAGTACCCGTACCACCGGAAAGTCGTCCTCGCGGTCGACGATCTCCGGCTCCCGCACGTCGGTGGCGAGCCGGTAGGCCCGCAGGGTGTACCCGACGCCGGCCGTCAGCGCGATCTCGACGGGCTGCACGCGGACGTCGG
>JAVHWE010000023.1:0-2818 GCA_032160285.1 Micromonosporaceae bacterium
GCCGTCGGTGGCTTCGCGTTCGCCTGGAGTGCCGGGTTCCTGGTGGTGATCGCACCGGCCGGGGCCGGTGTGCGGGACCTGCTGCTCATCGCGACGCAGAGCCCGGTCCTGAGCGTCGGGCCGGCCACGGCGGTCACCCTGGTCTCCCGCGCAGCCATGACGGGCGGCGATTTGTTGCTGGCCGGGCTGGCGGCGATAACGCGCCGACCACCGGCGCGAAACTGAACGCGCCATGAAACCGATGGCGGCCGGGATCGCGCGATGTGCCCGCACACGCCGACTGTCGAGCCGGGGCGGCCCGTGCTGACCGGTCCGGACAGCGTACCGAGCCGTCAGCCGCCGGGGGCCGCGGCTGGTTCCGTGATCACCGGATCGGTCGCCCGCGCCTGGTCGACCGTCATCCGCTGTGGCCGCGGGATCCGCAGCGTGACGGTGGTGCCACGGTTGGGCTCGCCACTGACCATGATTTCCCCGCCGAGCGACTCGACGACGGCTCGGACGATCGCCAGCCCGAGGCCCGATCCGGTACCGGTACCGCGCCCCGGTGGCCGGGTAAGAAGATGCTCGGCCGTCTCCGACGACATGCCGGACCCGGTGTCGCGGACCCGGACGCGCCACTCGTGGGCGGACAGCTCGCCGGTGACCTCGATACGGTCACCGGGCCCGGTGAACTTCACCGCGTTCTCCAGCAGGCAGTCCAGCGCGGCTTCGAACCGTTCGGGGTTGACCAGCCCATAACCGATTTCGGAGTGCACCACCCAGTCGCGGTCGGCGGTCGGTTGCCAGCGCCGGACGATCCGCGTCAGCTCGGCGTCCACGGCGCAGCGGCGAACCGGATGCGGCTGGTCCACCTGCATCAGGGTGACCAGTCGTTGGGTGATGCGGGACAGCTTGTCCAGCTCCTCGAGGATCACCTCGGTGTCCTGCAGGATCGCGGATTCCTGGTGGGCGACCCGGAGTAGCTCGGTGTACCCACGGGCCACGGTGACGGGGGTGCGCAGTTCGTGTGAGGCCAACCGGACGAACAGCTGCTGCGTCTCGTGCCGCCGCCGTTGCCGTTCGTTGATGCGCTGCACCTCGCGCAGCAGGATCTGGCGCCGGTGAACGTGCCACACCATGACGCCGAAAAGGGTTGCCATCAACGGTTCCTCGGTGGTCTCCTCCCAGCGGATCACACCGGTCTGCGCGTGGTGGGCCAGTATCGGCCCGGTGGTGAGGACGACGCCGGCGAGGGCGATGACCATCCACGAGGTACGCCATGACGTGAAGCCGTAGACGAGGGCGAGGCTGATCCACACGAAGTGGAAGGGAATCGTCTCCTGGCCGGGCAGCAGGTACATGCCGACGACGTTGAGGCCGGCGAAGACGGCCCAGCCGACGACGAGCAGCCGGTTAGTTGACGGCGAAGGCGTAGCCCACATGGCGCACCGTTTCGATCCGATCGGGTCGGTCCAGCTTGCCGCGCAGCCGCCGGATGTACACGTCGACGACGTTGCTGCCGGGGTCGAAGGTCAGACCCCAGACATCGGCGAGCAGCTCGTCGCGACTGCACGGCTCGCCGGCCCGGGACATGAGGTGCTGCAGGAGCAGGAATTCGCGCTGGGGTAGTTCCAGGTCGGCGCCGTTGACCTCGGCGCGGCGACGACGCCGGTCCAGCCGGACCGGGCCGACGCTCAACCAGCGGCCGGCCGTGCCCGGTGCCGGCGACCGCAGCCGCGCCCGTACCCGTGCCAGCAGTTCGGCCACGGCGAACGGCTTGCCGAGAAAGTCGGCCGCGCCCGCCTCCAAGACCGCCACCCGGGTACCGATCTCGGGGACCGCGGACAGCACCAGGATCCGCTGCTCCGGGCGCTCCTCGACCAGCCGTTCGAGCACCTCGTCACCGGACATCCCGGGCAGCATCAGATCCAGGATGATCAGATCGAAGTCCCGGGCCAGCGCTGCCGCCAGGCCCTCCGTACCGGTCGAGGCACGTTCGGTGGTGTATCCGTCGTACTCGAGGGCGCGCGTCACGAGCCGCCCGATCCGTTCATCATCCTCGATGACGAGCACCCGTCCCACGCCCACCTCCTCAACCGTCGAACCCGCGCCACCGGCGGCCGGCCGGTACCTCGGGCGCCCGCCGTGTCGCGACCGGCCGAGCCGCTCCGCATCGAGAGACCGGCGACGGCTGTCCGGACGTACCCGGATCGAACAGGACAACATTACTCACCGTCGATGGCAATTCCAAAGGCGTCGCGCGGTCACCGCATGACAGGCACATGACGGACACATGACGGCTCTGTCATAGATGACCCGGGCAGCCGGTCGGGCTCGCATGATTTCCATGGGCAGCCTCTCCGGCTGGTGCTGGTGATCGTAGGCCGTGTGCTGGCGCGGTCTGTGGATCTCCGGCGTAGTGGCTCGAACACTTTGCCACTTGACGACGATCAGTAACGAGCGGAGTCGTGACCGTCTCGTGGGCACGCGAGACGGTCACGATGGAGGAGGAACGATGATCGCATTGACCGGTGCGTCCGGTCAGCTCGGCCGGCTCACCCTGCGGATGCTGGTCGAGCGGGTCGATGCCGCACAGGTGGTCGCGCTCAGCCGCACGCCGGAAGCGATCGCCGGGCTGGGTGTGCCCACCCGGTTGGCCGATTTCGACGATCCCGACGGCCTGGTGACCGCGTTTGACGGCATCGAGCGAGTGCTGCTGGTGAGCACCAACGTCTTCGGCGATCGGCGGGTCCAGCAGGAGGCCAACGCCGTGCGCGCCGCGGTCGAGGCGGGCGTGGGACACGTTCTCTACACCTCGATCGCCGGTGCCGGTGACCCG
>JAVHWE010000062.1:0-6342 GCA_032160285.1 Micromonosporaceae bacterium
TGCCGCCGGCCTTCCTCGGCCACGTCGGCGGCGACGACTTCATCGTGGTGTGCAGCCCGGAGCAGGTCTATCCGCTGACCGAACGGGCGGTGGTGGACTTCGAGCGGGCCGCGGACGCGCTCTACGATCCGGGGGACGCCGAGCGCGGGTACGCGGAGGTGGTCAAGCGCGACGGACAGGTCCAGCGGGCGTCCCTGGTGACCCTCTCGATCGGGGTCGCCGTCTCGACCAACCGGCGCGACGCCGACCCCCGCGCGATCATCTCCATCGCGTCCGACATGAAGACCGTTGCCAAGAGCTACGAGGGCTCCTACGTCGCGACCGACCGCCGCCGGGCCTGACCGCCGGGACCCGGAGCCGCCCGCCGAAGCCCGGAGCTCAGCGCGCAGAGTCGGACATCCGCACTGTGACACGCGTCGCCGCTACGTTCGCGGGTACGTGTGCAAGACTCGCACCGTACCCACCACGCGCTGGCGGGGCTCGGTGAAAGTCCGAACCGGCGGTGATCCGGCCAAACTGGTCGGCAGCCCGCTACCCGGTCGAGTCCATCGACCGGTGGATCCGGTGAGATTCCGGAGCCGACGGTTACAGTCCGGATGGGAGGCAGCGCGCGGGAGTCGGCCGTGAGGCCGTGGGGTGGCCGCGCATTGTCGCGCCACCCGTCGCACTCCTGCTCCTCGTCGCCCCTACGGCATCGCCGGCGCGGCTGAGCGAGGAGGCTGCGGGCAGTGTTCACCGGCATCATCGAGGAACTTGGCACCGTCGTCGGCTGGAGCGCCGACCGGTCCCGGCTGACCATCCGCGCCGAGGTGGTCACCGCCGATGCCCGGCACGGCGACTCGATCGCCGTCAACGGCGTCTGCCTGACCGTCGTGGCCGTCGACGGCGGCGTCTTCACCGCCGACGTCATGGGTGAGACCCTCCGGCGTTCGTCGCTCGCCGGGCTGGGCGCCGACGACCCGGTCAACCTGGAACGCGCCGCCACGCTCGCCACCCGGCTCGGCGGCCACCTGGTACAGGGCCACGTCGACGGGGTCGCCACCATCGTCAGCCGCACCACCGGCCGCAACTGGGAGACGGTCCGGTTCACCCTCGGGCCGAGCCTGGCACGGTACGTGGTGGAGAAGGGGTCGATCACCGTCGACGGGGTGTCGTTGACGGTCACCGCCGTCGCCGACGACCACTTCGAGGTCGGCCTGATCCCGACCACGCTCAAACTCACCACGCTCGGTCACAAGGGCGTCGGTGACCCGGTCAACCTGGAGGTCGACGTGATCGCCAAGTACGTGGAGAGGCTGGTTTCCCGGTCATGACCTTCGCGAGTATCGAACGCGCGGTCGCGGACATCGCGGCCGGCCGGCCGGTCGTTGTGGTGGACGACGAGAACCGCGAGAACGAGGGTGACCTGATCTTCGCCGCCGAGATGGCGACCACCGAGCTGCTGGCCTTCACGGTGCGGTACAGCTCGGGTTTCATCTGCGCCCCGCTGACCGGCGAGGACGCCGACCGGCTCGAGCTGCCGCCGATGTACCAGCCCAACCAGGACCGGCGGGGGACCGCGTACGCGGTGACCGTCGACGCCCGCGAGGGTGTGACCACCGGCATTTCCGCCGCCGACCGGGCGCACACGATCCGGCTGCTCGCCGACCCGAGCACCTCGCCGGCCCAGCTGGCCCGGCCCGGTCACGTGGTGCCGCTGCGGGCACGCAAGGGCGGTGTGCTGCGCCGTCCGGGCCACACCGAGGCCGCGATCGACCTGGCCGCGCTGGCCGGGCTGCGGCCCGCCGGGGTGCTCTGCGAGCTGGTCAACGACGACGGCACGATGATGCGCCTACCCGACCTGGCGAGGTTCGCCGGGACCCACCAGCTGGCGCTGATCTCGATCGCGGACCTGATCGCCTACCGACGCCGGACCGAGACCCAGGTGGAGCGGGCGGCCGACACGCGGATCCCGACCGATCACGGGGTGTTCCGGGGCGTCGGGTACCGGGTCAGCTTCGACGACGCCGAGCACATCGCGCTGGTGTACGGCGACCTCGGCGACGGCGAGGACGTCCTCGTCCGGGTGCATTCGGAGTGCCTGACCGGGGATGTGTTCGGTTCCCTGCGCTGCGACTGCGGTCCGCAGCTGCAGGCGGCCCTCGCCCGCGTCGCGGCCGAGGGGCGGGGCGTGGTGCTCTACATGCGGGGCCATGAGGGTCGGGGCATCGGCCTGCTGCACAAGCTCCAGGCGTACCAGCTGCAGGACCAGGGCCGCGACACGGTGGACGCGAACCTCGAGCTGGGGCTGCCGGCGGACGCGCGCGACTACGGTACCGGCGCGCAGATCCTGGCCGACCTCGGCATCAGGAGCATGCGCCTGTTGACCAACAATCCCGCCAAAAGGGCCGGTTTGGAGGGGTACGGTCTTGAGATACTCGGCCGGCTCTCGTTGCCGGTGCGGCCACACCCGGAGAACGTCCGGTACCTGCGGACCAAGCGGGACCGGATGGGTCACCTGCTCGACGAGCTGGACCTGATCACGGCGGAAGGGCTGGCGTAGCCATGGCGGGGTACGGAGCGCCCGATTCGGAGGCGGTCGACGCCGACGGCGTGACCCTCGGCGTGGCGGTGAGCCGCTGGCACGAGGACCTGACCATGCAGCTCCTCGACCGGTCGCTGGAGGCCGCGAAGGCGTGCGGGGTGGAGCACGTCACCGTCGCCCGGGTGGCCGGCGCGGTGGAGCTGCCGGTGGTGGCGCAGGCGCTGGCCCGCCGCTACGACGCGGTGGTGGTGCTCGGCGTGGTGGTCCGGGGGGACACCGCCCACTTCGAGTACGTCTGCCAGTCGGTGACCGACGGGCTCACCCGGGTGGCGCTGGACGAGGCGACGCCCGTCGCCCACGGGGTGTTGACCGTCGACGACATCGAGCAGGCCCGCGCCCGCGCCGGATACGCCGACTCGAGTGAGGACAAGGGCTGGTCGGCGACGGTCGCCGCGCTCGACGCGGTGCTGACCCTGCGCCGGGTGCACCGGGCCTGACGGGGCCGCCGGACCCACCCGCGTCGTCGATGGCGGCGACTGCTGGCAGACTCGTGCCTCGTGAAGACGTTTGACGAGCTCTATGTCGAGCTCAAGGGCAAGGCCGCGGCCCGCACGCCCGGATCGGGTACCGTGGCCGCCCTCGACCGCGGGGTGCACTCGATCGGCAAGAAGGTCGTCGAGGAGGCGGCCGAGGCGTGGATGGCCGCCGAGCACGAGGGGCCGGAGCGCACCGCCGAGGAGATCTCCCAACTGCTGTACCAGGTGCAGGTGCTGATGCTGGCCACCGGTGTGGATTTGGACGACGTGTACCGACATCTGTGACGCCACGGCTCGTTGCTCACCCGTCGGCCCCGCCCGTTACCTCGTCGAGGAGTTCTCCACCGTGTTACGCATCGCCGTACCCAACAAGGGCACCCTGTCCGGCCCCGCCGCCGACATGCTGCGCGAGGCGGGCTACCGCCAGCGCACCGATCCCCGCGAGCTGATCTGCACCGATACCGACAACGGGGTGGAGTTCTTGTACCTGCGCCCCCGGGACATCGCCACCTACGTCGGCTCCGGCGACCTCGACCTCGGCGTGACCGGTCGGGACCTGCTCATCGACGCCGAGAGCGGCGCGCAGGAGCTGCTCGATCTGGGCTTCGCCGCCGCGACCTTCCGGTTCGCGGCCCGCCCCGGTACCGTCACCGCCCCCGCCGACCTGGCCGGCCGCCGGATCGCCACCGCGTACCCGGGGGTGGTCGCCCGCTACCTCGCCGACAACGCGCTGGCGGCCGAGGTGGTCCGGCTCGACGGTGCGGTGGAGAACGCGATCCGGCTCGGCGTCGCCGACGTGATCGCCGACGTCGTGGAGACCGGGGCGACGCTGCGCCAGGCGGGCCTGGAACTGGTCGGCAAGCCGCTGCTGGAGTCGTCGGCGATCCTGATCCGCCGCCGCGGCGCCGGCGAGCCGGCGGCGCCGGTCAACCAGTTCCTGCGCCGCCTGCAGGGGGTACTGGTCGCCCGCCGGTACGTGATGCTCGCCTACGACGTCCGGGCCGACCTGCTGGAGCGGGCCACCTCCGTGACACCCGGTATCGAGTCGCCGACGGTCTCGCCGCTGCACCGCGAGGGTTGGGTCGCGGTCCAGGCCATGGTGCTGCGTGCCGACGTGCACCGGATTATGGACGAGCTGTACGAGATCGGCGCCCGGGCGATCCTGGTCACCGACATCCACGCCTGCCGCTTGTAGCCGGGCCCGCCCATGGCAGACTCGGTACCCGTGAGTACGCCCGCGCTCGAGGCCGTCAGCTTCCGCCCGCGCCGGCTCCGCGTGGTGTGCTGGGTGTCGGCGGTCGCCGTGGTCGTCGTGTTCACCGCGGTCTCCTTCGGCCTGCACGGTCCGCTGGGCAACGGCGCGCCGGGCATGTTCCAACGCGGTGACCAGGCCGCGATGATCGGCCTCGGACTGGTCGCCGCCGGCGCGATCATGCTGTTCGCCCGTCCGCGGGTGACGGCCGACGTCCGCGGGATCCGCGTCCGCAACGCGCTCGGCGGCTACGACCTGCCCTGGGAGGTGGTCCGGGCGGTGCGGTTCAACCGGGGTGCCGCGTGGGCCACGCTGGAGTTGGAGGACGACGAGGTGGTCGGCCTGCTGGCGGTGCAGGCCGCCGACAAGGCGTACGCGGTCCAGGCGGTGCGGTCGCTGCGCGAGCTGCTGGCGGCGAACCGGGCTGAGCACGCGAATGCCACCGACGGCGGCGGTGAGCACGCGGCTGCCGCCGACGGCGGCTGACGACGGCGCCTGAGCACGCGGCCGCGCCGACGGCGGCGGCTGAGGCAACGCTCCGGGGTACCAGGGCCGCCCTTGTTCGCGCGCGGGGAGGTCCCCTGATAGGGTTGTCGGGTCGACCATATCGAGTGGATCAGTCGCGCAGGCGGCTGGTTACACACGGTGTTCAAAGCGGAGCAACCCGCTCCCACCCGAGCAGTCACATGCAGCCGGGTCCGGTCAGCGCTCCGGGGAATCCCGGCGCGTTCGCGCGCTTGCCGCGCGGTGACCGGTCGAGCGGGCCCTGGCAGCTGCCGGGGCCTTTCGCCTTGTCGGTCGGCGGCGCCGGGATCGGCCCGGCACGGCACGTGACGACGAATCGAGGAGGCCCCATTAGCACCGAGCCACGCGTCAACGATCAAATCCGGGCGCGCGAGGTCCGGCTGGTCGGTCCGGAGGGTGAGCAGGTGGGAATCGTCCCCCTGGAGCGGGCCCTTCAGCTGGCCGCGGATGTAGACCTGGATCTGGTCGAGGTCGCGCCGATGGCCCGCCCACCGGTGTGCAAGCTCATGGACTTCGGCAAGTTCAAGTACGAGAGTGCACTCAAGGCGCGCGAGGCCCGGCGCAATCAGCAGCAGACCGTCATCAAGGAAATGAAGCTCCGCCCGAAGATCGACCCGCACGACTACGAGACCAAGAAGGGTCACGTCGTGCGTTTCCTGCGGGCCGGCGACAAGGTGAAGGTCACGATCATGTTCCGTGGGCGCGAGCAGAGCCGCCCCGAGCTGGGCTTCCGGCTGCTGCGTCGGCTCTCCGAAGAGGTCACGGAGCTGGGCTTCGTCGAGGCCGCACCGAAGCAGGACGGCCGAAACATGATCATGGTGCTGGCGCCACATCGCGCGACCAAGGTCGCCGCGTCCGACGCCAAGGTCGCGTCGGCCGAGGCCAAGGCGACCGCGTCGGCGGAGGCCAAGACCGCGGCCGCCGCCGCCAAGGCGACGCACCGTGAGTCCGACAACGGCGGGGCCGGCGGCAGCCCGGCCGCGGGCGAGGCGCCGGGGGAGACGGTCAACGGCACACCGGTCGCGGTACCGGTCGAGACGGTCAACGCGCTGCACGAGTAGGAAACCGGCCGCGATCAGGCTACCGGTCCACCAGTACGACAACCGGCCGCGACGCGGACGAACGAGGTAGGGGGAAGCACTTCGATGCCGAAGATGAAGCCGCACACCGGCATGGGCAAACGGGTCAAGGTCACCGGTGGCGGCAGGATCGTTCACGAACCGGCCGGCAAACGCCACCTCCTGGAGGGCAAGTCCTCCCGGGTGACCCGGCGGATGACCGGCGTGGTCGAGGTCGCCAAGGTCGACGTGAAGCGGATCAAGAGGATGCTCGGCCGCTGAGGCGCATTACCCACCTGACGAGAACCACTTCGACCGGCCCGGCACGCGGGCCGGTCCTTGATGAGGAGTACGCACCGTGGCACGCGTCAAACGGGCTGTCAATGCCCATAAGAAGCGCCGCACCGTCCTTGAATCCGCCAGCGGATACCGTGGCCAGCGCTCGCG
>JAVHWE010000064.1:0-4260 GCA_032160285.1 Micromonosporaceae bacterium
CGCGCTGCTCCCGGCCGCAGTGTGACCAGTAGAACACAACCCAGACCGCGGGAGATCAGAAACTGAGCGTACAGTTTCTGTATCAAGGTGCCGCGGGAACTGCTTCCCCGCGGGACGCCTGGATCACTGGAGGAGCCATGCAGAAGAACGCGATGACCACCATCGGATTTGTCGGCCTCGGGTCCATGGGCGCGCCGCTGGCAGGCCGCCTGCTGGCGGGCAACCAGGTGTACGGAACCAACCGGACCCCGGCCAGGGCCAGGCCGCTGATCGAGCGGGGGCTCATCTGGCGGGACACGCCGCGCGAGGTCGCCGCCGCAGCGCGGGTGGTGTTCAGCATGGTCAGCGACGATGCCGCGCTGGCGGCGATAACCGGCGGCCCGGACGGGATCCTGGCCGGCTTGCGGCCAGGGACGCTCTACGTCGAGATGAGCACCGTGAGCCCGCAGGTCAGCCGCGAGCTTGCCGGCCGGGTGCGCTCGGCCGGGGCCACCATGATCGACGCCCCGGTTTCGGGCAGCGTCCCGGCGGCCGAGACTGGCACCCTGACGATCATGGTCGGTGGGCCCGAGGCGGCGTTCCGGGCCGCCGAGCCGCTGCTTCACCAACTCGGCGGCAGCGTTACCCATGTCGGCGGCAACGGCCAGGGCCTGCTACTCAAGCTGGCTATCAACATCAGCCTCGCCGCGCAGATGCTTGCCTTCAGCGAAGGGATGCTGCTGGCCCAGCGCGGCGGCATCGACCCGAGGCTGGCTGCCCGCGCGATGACCGCATCCGCGATCGGGTCCCCGATGCTGCGGGCCCGTGCACCCCTCGTCCTGGACCTGCCCGAGCAGGCGTGGTTCGACGTGCGGCTCATGCACAAAGACATCCGCCTCGCGCTGCAGGCCGGCCGCCAGTCCAACGTTCCACTGCCCGCGGCCTCCGCCGCCGACCGGGAACTCAGCCTTGCCGAGCAGATGGGATACGGACACCGCGACATCGCCGGCCTGTACCAGGTACTGGACCGCACGGCGGCGCAACCCGCCGCGACCACCGGGCCGGGCACGCCCGCACTGAGCGCGGCCGGCGCTGAGTCGAGGCCAGCATGACCGGCGACACGACCACCCACGTCTCGCAACGCAGCCGGCCACGCGTCAGCAAGACCAGCGCCGAGGCTCCATCACCCGGCGCGGACGCGAGCCCGCAGACCGCGCCGCGTGGCCGGCCACGCAGCCAGCAGGCGCAGAAAGCCATCCTCGACGCGGCCGCCGAACTCCTCCTGACCCGCGGCCTGTCCGCCGTCAGCATGGACACGGTCGCGCATCGAGCCGGGGTCAGCAAGGCCACCATCTACCGCTGGTGGCCCACCAAGGAAACCCTGGCCCTCGACGCGCTGTACACCGAATGGGCCACCGCCCAACCACACCCCCGCGACACCGGCACCCTCCGCGGCGACCTGCTCTCGTTGCTGCGCCCCTGGGCCCGGCTAGCCAGCAGCCGACCCTACGCCCGCGTAATCGCAGCCCTCCTCACCGAGGCACACACCGACCCCGCCTTCGCCGCCGAGTACCGCCAGCGCGTAGTCCAGCCACGCCGGGACCAAGCCCGGGCCCTCTTCCACCGCGCCACCGAACGCGGCGAAATCCCCGCCGACACCAACATCGAGGTAGCCCTCGACCTGCTCTACGGCCCGCTCTACCACCGGCTGCTCCACGGCCACGCGCCACTCAACGACCGGTTCACCCGAGACGTCATCGACATGGCCCTGGGTGGCATCCAACCGGCCCCAGACGATAATGCCACGCCAACCAACCAGCCTGCGCGACGGAAACCGAAACCGCCATGAACCCAGCGACGCCATCCGCGGACGCCGACCATACCTCCATGCCGCTGCCCTACATCCGAAGTACACCAGCGTCTGGCGTTCTTGAGACCAACCAAGCCGTAGCCGCATGTACGGACAGCGCACGACGCAATTCCCGTCAGCTCACGACGATGCTCCTCGGCAGCGGCACCCCGATCCCGGAAGGACCACCATGTACGCCATCGCCGCCATCCTGTCCCGCAACGCGACAGCCGACCTCGCCCGCTCCGCCCTGCCCGACGCGCCCGTACGCCCCGATACACCCAGGCACCGAAGGCGCCGACCGCGCTGGCGCCGGTAGCGGCGCGATCTTGATTACAAGCCCGGATAAGAAGCTGGACCTGGAGAAGGAGCCTCTCATGCAACTTCGCCGCATCGGCGACGTCCCCGTCAGCGCCATCGGCCTCGGCGGCATGCCAATGTCGATCGAAGGCCGCCCCGACGAGGGACGTTCGGTCGCGACAATCCACGCCGCACTGGACGCCGGCGTCACCCTGATCGACACCGCCGACGCCTACCATGTCGGCGCCGACGAGGTCGGTCACAACGAGACCCTCATCGCCCACGCCCTGGCCAGTTACGGCGGTGACACATCCCACGTCCTCATCGCCACGAAGGGTGGACACGTTCGCCCTGGTGACGGCTCGTGGACGCGGAACGGATCTCCCGAGTACCTGAAAGAGGCGTGCGACGCGTCACTGAAACGACTCGGCGTCGAAGCCATCGGCCTGTACCAGTTCCACCGGCCGGACCCCGCTACCCCCTACACGGAGTCCATCGGTGCGATCCGGGACCTGCTCGACGCGGGCAAGATCCGCCTCGCCGGGATATCCAACGCCAACCCAGACCAGATCCGGCTCGCCAACCAGGTTCTCGGCGGCCGACTGGTCAGCGTGCAGAACCAGTTCTCACCTGCGTTCCGATCCAGCGAGCCGGAGCTGGCGCTGTGCGCAGAACTCGGCATCGCGTTCCTGCCATGGAGCCCGCTCGGTGGCATTTCCAGCGCCGGCGACCTAGGCACCCGGTTCGCGGCGTTCGCCGACGTCGCCCGAGCCTACGGCGTCAGCCCGCAACAGGTGTGCCTGGCGTGGCTGCTCGCGAAGGCCCCGGTCGTGATCCCGATCCCGGGCTCCTCGCGACCCGAGACGATCCGCGATTCGGCCGCCGCGGCCGACCTCAAGCTGACGGCCGAGCAGCTCGACCGCCTCGACGCCGCGTGACGGCGAGCGCGTCCGGCCACTCAACACGGTGATCGGCGTCAGCCGGGTGCGGTGAGGGTCGACCCCTGGCCGCACCCCAGCCGGCCGACTCCACAGACCGCACCCGGTACCGGCGCTGGTCGGTCGCGAACCGTCGGCGTCGGTTCCCCACCCTCGTCGTGTCGGTGCAGAGGTTCGGTACAACGAAAGCGAATGGTAGACGAAGATCAAGGGCAGGTTGAATGGCGAGGAATGCCGCACCGCCACTCGGTTACCAAGCGAGTCGTTGCGGGCTCCAACCATCGGGCCAGAGACTCCACAAAATCACGTCGCCGATAGGGCGCTTTCACGCTGCCCGATACGGATGGAAGCGGAGCCCGGCGTACAGGTACATCGTCGGCCGCGCCCCTACTTGACCCCTATCGATGGGCCTCCGAACTGCTGCCATAGCTGGCCGACATCGGTCGACGTCGGCTGTCGCGGATGGCGTCCGACGGCCCGGGAGACGGCTCGGGGACGTTACTCGGTAACGGACGGCTCGCGCTCGTACCATGGATCCGGCGCGGGTTCGGTCCGGGTGACCTGCACGGCAAAGGGTTCCAGGCCGGCGTCGGCGCGCCGCTCGTCCAGATGCTCGGGATCTACACACGGCCACGGCACCGGCGTGCCGTCGCGGACGCCGGCGATCTGGGTTCCGTAGATCTGCTCCTGACCCTCGTTGACCAGCACCCGGTCGTGTAGGAGGGCGAGCGCCCGCGGGCTCGCCTCGCCCGCCGCCACCGCCTCGGCCAGCAGCGTGAGTGCCCGCCGCTGCACCTCCAACTGCCGATCCGCGTGCTGCGCCAGCTTCCAGGCGCTCGCCGCCGCCGTCCCGACCAGCCGCGCAACCGGCCAGCCGTGCTCGGCCATGATTTCCGCCAGCCGGTCCCCGTGCGCGGTGGTCACCCGCCGCCACGCCAACTGCGCGGCGTGGTCGTCCTGCTGCACGGCCGCGCGCGTAGCGCGAAGGTCCACCGCCGCCATCGCGACCAGCTCGTCGGCCAACGCCCGGTAACGCTCGTCCACCACGTTCCGCCCCCGTCCTGTCGCTCGTCACGGTCACAGCGTGGACCACGATATGAGGCGGGCCACCGGGGAAAGATCAACCCGCGGGTCGATGACAGGGGCGGTCGCCGCGGGTGACAATGGATTTTGCGCCCCTCGCCCGGATTCCAC
>JAVHWE010000067.1:0-4442 GCA_032160285.1 Micromonosporaceae bacterium
GAGCGGCGTCGTCGACGCCGCCGGGGCGAACCGCGTACCCGACGGCGGCGAGGGCCTCAACGCCGCGCTTGTGCGCGGCGCCGACCATGCCGCCGCGCTTGTGCGCGGCGCCGACCACGCCGCCGCGCTAGTACGCGGCGCCGACCTTGACCGCGAAGCCGACCATGCCGCCGGAGTACCGGTGGTGGCGCTCACCGCGGACCTGCCGGCACTGCGCCCGGCGGAGCTGGCAGCGGCCCTCACCGAGCTGGCCGAAGGCACCGAACCGACCCGACACACGGCGCTGACCCGACACACGGGACTGACCGGACGCACCGGGCGGCGCGGGTATGTGCCGGATGCCCGCGGCACCGGTACCACGATGCTGGCGGCGCTGGCCGGCGTCGGACTGGACCCCCGGTTCGGGCCCGGTTCCGCCGCGGCGCACCGGGCCTCGGGAGCGGTGGAACTGCTCGGCGACTGGCCGTCGGTACGCCAGGATGTGGACACGGCCGATGACCTGGCCGCGGCGGCCGCGCTCGGGCTCGGCCCATGGACCGCCGCGCTGCTGCAGCCGCCCGACCGCTACCGTGGTCCCCACCGACCGTGAGGGGGACGTGTGCAGGGTACAGTCGCCACCTTCGATACCCTGACCGGGGCCGGCACGGTGCTGCTCGACGACGGCACCGAGGTCCGGTTCCCGGCCGACGCCTTCGCCGCGTCGGGTCTGCGGCTGCTCCGGCTCGGCCAGCGGGTCCGGCTCGACCTCGACGACGCCGGCCTGATCAGCAAGGTGACCGTGCCGACCATGCCGTGAGCACGACGATGTGAGACGAGTTCATGCGCCGTTAACCTTCATAGGGTCATGATGAGCCGGTGACCGCTAGCCCGGGGCCACGCCCTCCCCGCCGTACGAGCGCCGCGGCGCGGTCCGCTGGCGCGTCGACCACCAAGCGCGTCAACGGTGCCGCACCGCGGCATCCCCGCACACCCGCGGCCGATCCGCCACCACCCCGGGGCCGGACGGACATCGCCGACCCCGGTACCGCCGACCCCGGTACCGCCGACGCTGCCCGCCGTACCAACGGCGCAATGGCGGATACCGACGAGGTACGCGCCATCGAGCCGGGCGCGGCCGCGACGGCGGTCGAACCGGCGGAGGCGGCGGTGCCGGCGATCGAGGTCTCGGTGCCGTCGCTGGCCGACCCGGCGGAGTCGGCCGACCCCGGCGGCGAGCCGCTGCCGGCCGACCGGTACCTCAACCGCGAGCTGTCGTGGCTTGACTTCAACGCCCGGGTGCTGACCCTGGCCCAGGATCCACGGACGCCGTTGCTGGAGCGCGCCAAGTTCCTGGCGATCTTCGCCAGCAACCTCGACGAGTTCTACATGCTGCGGGTGGCCGGTCTCAAGCGCCGCCAGCAGACCGGGCTCGCGGTCCGCGGTACCGACGGGCTGTTCCCCCGCGAGCAGCTGGAACGCATCGCGGAGCGGGCCGCGATGCTGGTGTCGCGGCACGCCCGCTGCTTCGCCGAGGATGTGCAGCCGGCGTTGGCCGCGGAGAACATCCGGGTGGTGCGCTGGGCCGACCTCGCGGCCGCCGAGCGGGAACGGATGCGGGCGTACTTCCGCGAACAGGTCTTCCCGGTGCTCACCCCGCTGGCCGTCGACCCGGCGCACCCGTTCCCGTACATCTCGGGGCTGTCGCTCAACCTGGCCGTGGCCGTCCGCGACCCCGACGGCAGTGGGCCGGAGCTGTTCGCCCGCGTCAAGGTGCCCAACAACGTGCCGCGGTTCGTCGCCGTGGACCGCGACCGCGCCGCGTCGTCGACCGAGGGGCCCCGGCTGACCCGGTTCCTGCCGGTCGAGGACCTGATCGCGGTCCACCTCGGACAGCTCTTCTCCGGCATGCAGGTGGTGGAGCACCACGTGTTCCGGGTTACCCGCAACGCGGACTTCGAGCTGGACGAGGACCGCGACGAGGACCTTCTCCAGGCGCTGGAACGGGAGCTGGCCCGCCGCCGGTTCGGCCCGCCGGTACGCCTGGAGGTTGACTCGTCCATCTCCGACCACGTGCTCGAACTGCTGGTGCGCGAGTTGGACATGGATGCCCACGACGTGATGCGGGTACCGGCCCTGCTCGACCTGTCGTCGCTGTGGCAGATCTACAACGAGACCGACCGGCCCGATCTGAAGGACCGCCCGTTCGTACCCGCGACCCACCCGATGTTCGCCGAGGGTGAGATCCCGCGCAGCGTCTTCGCCCGGTTGCGCGACAACGACATCCTGGTGCACCACCCGTACCACTCGTTCTCCACCAGCGTGCAGCGGTTCATCGAGCAGGCGGCCGCCGATCCGCTGGTACTCGCGATCAAGCAGACGCTGTACCGCACCAGCGGTGACTCGCCCATCGTCGATGCCCTGATTGCCGCCGCCGAGGCGGGCAAGCAGGTGGTGGTCCTGGTCGAGGTGCAGGCCCGCTTCGACGAGCAGGCCAACATCGGCTGGGCCCGGATGCTGGAACGGGCCGGCTGCCACGTGGTGTACGGGCTGGTGGGCCTGAAAACGCACTGCAAGACCGCGCTGGTGGTGCGCCAGGAGGGCAATCAGATCCGGCGGTACTGCCATATCGGTACCGGCAACTACCACCCCAAGACGGCGCGCCTCTACGAGGATTTCGGACTGTTGACAGCCGACCCGGAGGTGGGCGCCGACCTGACCGACCTGTTCAACATGCTCACCGGATACAGCCGGCAGACCGCCTACCGGCGGCTGCTGGTCGCCCCGTACGGGGTCCGCAGCGGCATCATCGAGCGCATCGACCGCGAAATCGAGCACGCCCGGGAGGGCCGGTACGGGCTGGTCCAGATGAAGGCGAACTCGCTCGTGGACGAGGAGATCGTGGACGCGCTCTACCGGGCCAGCCGGGCCGGCGTCGACGTGGACCTGATCATCCGGGGCATCTGCACGCTGAAGCCGGGCGTACCCGGGCTGTCCGACCGGATCCGGGTGCGCTCGATCCTCGGTCGCTTCCTCGAACACTCCCGGGTCTTCCGGTTCGGCGACGGGCAGACCCGCCGGTCGGGCCAGGCGGCGTTGTCCGGGGAGCCGGCGCGGCCGGGCGAAGCGGCACGGCCGGGCGAGGGGCCGGCGCGGGCCCCCGACGGCGAGTTCTGGATCGGCTCGGCGGACCTCATGCACCGTAACCTCGGCCGCCGGGTCGAGGCGTTGGTGCACGTCACCGACCCGGCGGCGCGGGTGGAGCTGGACCGGATGCTCGGGGTCGCCATGGACGAGCGGACCGCCGCCTTCGAGTTGGCCGGCGACGGTACCTGGCACCGCCGGGTGTCCGCCGGGGAGCAACCGCTGGTCGATCCGCAGGAAGCCCTACTGCGCCGCATAGTGGACAGGGTTGAATAAGTCCTGTGCTGGAAGAGGAGCGCAAATACCAGGTTGACTCCCAATTTCGCCTGCCCGACCTGACCGACTGCCTGCCCGCAGGTGGTCGATGGGTACCGATGCCGCCGAAGACCCTGCGTGCCACCTACTACGACACCGCCGATCTCCGGCTGGCCC
Organism: Micromonosporaceae bacterium; assembly: GCA_032160285.1. Classification (GTDB taxonomy): domain Bacteria; phylum Actinomycetota; class Actinomycetes; order Mycobacteriales; family Micromonosporaceae; genus Planosporangium. The sequence continues at coordinate 3,553 of JAVHWE010000067.1, forward strand.
GCGCCGGCATCTCCTTTCGGCACCGCCGCGGCGACGACCAACCGTGGACGGTGAAGCTGCCCACTCCCACCGTCGGTACCCGTCGCGAGATCTCCCGCGCCGGGCCGGCCGACAGCGTCCCCACCGAGCTCGCCAGGCTGCTGACCGCCGCCCACCGGGGCGCGCCGCTGTCGGCGGCGGCCACCATGCGGACGCTGCGCCAGGGGTACGAGCTGCGCGACGCCGACGACCGGGTGCTGGTCGAGATCGCCGACGACACGGTAACCGTGCTGGAGGCACGCCAGCCCGTGGCCACATTCCGGGAAATCGAGGTCGAACGGTATGCCGGCCGGCGCCGGCTACTCAAGCGGGTCGGCCGCGCGCTGCGCGATGCCGGCGCCGTCGAGGGCGCGTTCGTGGCCAAGCATGTCCGCGCGATGGGCGCGGCCGCGGCGGCGCCGCCCGATCTCGTCGCCGCGTCGGGGCCGATCTCCGCGAAGGCGAGCGCGGCCAGCGTGGTCACCCGGGCGCTGCGCCGCGACATCGGTCGGATCTTCGAATACGACCCCCTGGTACGGCTGGGTGAGCCGCTGGCCGACGGCGACACGGCGGTCCATCAGATGCGGGTCGGCTGCCGGCGGCTGCGCAGTGACGTGAAGGTCTTCGCGCCTCTCCTCGACGCGGTCTGGGCGCACGGGCTGCGGGCGGAGCTCGGCTGGCTGGCCGACGGGCTCGGCCGGGCCCGCGACGCGGAGGTGCTGCGCGAGCGGCTGTGCCGTACCGCCACGACGGATCCGCTGGCGCCGCTCGACGCGGCGGCCGTCGCCCGCATCGACGCCGACCTCGCCGCCCGCCACGACGAGGCGGTACGTGCCCTCGACGGGCTCCTGTCGTCGACGCGGTACCTCGAG
>JAVHWE010000191.1:0-2798 GCA_032160285.1 Micromonosporaceae bacterium
CAGGGCTGCGGCTGCGGCTGTGGCCACCTCGACTCCGGCAGGGCCACGGTGGGCTGTAGCCACGCGGCCGCCTCCGGCGCCACGGCGGCGTGCCGCTCAGACTCGGGACCCCGGGCGGCGTGCCGCCGGGCCGGCTCCGGACCGCGGGCGGCGTGCCGCTCCCGCTCCGGACCGACGGCGGCGTGCCGCCGGGCCGGCTCCGGCTCCGGGGCGGCGTGCCGCCGGGCCGGCGCGACCGATCGTGCCGGTGAATCGGACCATGCTGATGAATCGGACCACGCCGGCGCATCCGGCCGAACGTCCGATGGGACCTCATGCGTGGCGGGACGGTCGTGTCGGCCGCGCGGATCGCCATACGTCATCGGGACAAGAGCCTGCCACGTCCGGCCGAGAAACGCTCGCCTCTTGCCAGCATCAGTCGGCACTCTCACCGCTGGCAGCCACCTGACCGCGCACGGTCAGCTCAGGCACGGTCGACTGCGCCGCCAGGTCTGGCGCGGCTTGCCGAGTGGCCATGTCAGACGGGGTCCGATCCGGCGCGACCGGCCGCTCGGCCAACCCGTCGAGCATGCCGAGGAACGCGCGCGCGACCATCCGGGGATCCTCCATCTGCGCCACGTGGCCGACGTCGCGCAGGGTGAGCAGCCGCCCATCGGCGACGGTACGGGCGACCTGGGCGGCAACCCGCACATCGATAAGGAGATCACGTTCGCCGCCGATGACGAGCGTCGGCGCGGTGATCAGGCGGGCGATCCGCCACAGCGACGCCGAGCCGGGCAGGTAGGCCCGCATGAAGCTCAGTACCAGGTTGCGCAGGGCGCCGACGTAGGCGGTGGTGTACCCCGGCACCGTGTACCGCAGCCTGATCTCCTCGACGGCCTCCGCGAAGCGCTCCGCGGATACCCGGCTGGGGTCGGCGAAGCAACTGTCGATCACCATCTGTGCCAGGTGGGCCGGATCGACGGTGGCCAGCCGGCGCGCGGCCAGCCGGCCCGCCCCGGGGATGAGCAGCAGCGGAAGGATCCGCCCGTGGTAGGACCGGCGCGGATCGAGGAACGGCATCGCCGGTGACACCAGCGTGAGGGTACGGATCAGGTCGGGTCGGGTGCCGGCCACACAGACCGAGACCGCGCCGCCGAGCGAATTCCCGACCAGGTGGACCGGGCCGCGCCCGGAGTATTCGATCCAACGGATCACGGTGGCGGCCAACGCCGCCACCGTGTAGCTGTGGATCGGATCGCTACGCCCGAAACCGGGCAGGTCAATGGCCTGACCGTCGACCCGGTCAGCGACCAGGCCGGCCATGTCGGTCCAGTTGAGCGACGAGCCACCCAAACCATGCACGTACAGGGCGGGCTCGGCGCCGGCCGTCAGCGCAGGTGTGTCCCGGACATGGACCCGCGCCCCGTCCACCGTGACCATCCGACCGGGCCAGGCGGACGTAATTCCAACAGACCGGGGCAAGGCATCCTCGGGTGCCAACTGGGCGCGCCGCATGAACCAATCGTGCATCGGTCGTCGTCGGGCTGCGGTTAACTTTGTCTTAGGCAGCGCTCCAGATTCAGGACAGCAGGGCCTCAAGCCGACGGTTCACGGCGGCCAGCGTGGCCCGGACGACCGCCTGCCGCTGGTCGCCGTTGACCACCGCCGAGCCGGACAACTCCTCCACCCAGCCACCCTGTGCCAGCAGCAGAACCACCACGGCCACCTCACAACCGCCCAGCGGTACCACCGCCGCGTTCTCGATGAAGCAGCGTGCCCGCGGTTCGCCGGCACGGTCGGTCAACAGGTTGTCGATCGCGTTCGCCGCCGCCACCGCCGCCAGGCGCAGCACGTACCCGTCGAATGCCGGGCCGCTGGCCGTCCCGATCGCCGGCCCGTCGTCGCCGGACAGTCGGACCTCGACCAGCGCGTCGGTACTGTGCGTCATGACCTCGACCCGGTCGAGCACGACGCGGGGGGCACCGAATCCGCCGGGCAGCGGCCGGTGCGCCGGCACCGAGTCGCCACGGGTGCCGTCGCGGCCCACCACCGGCCGGGTACCGGCGGCCCGGTTGTCGGCCGCCGTGGTCTGGACGGACCGGTCACCGGCCTCCGTCGACGGGGTGACCGTCGCCCGGCCGGTCGGTACGGCATCGACGATCCGCTCCGGTGCGACCGCCCGCCCGACGTTACGGGCCGCTGCGCCGCGCCCACCCAGCGGCCGCGCCTCGGTGAACCGGTCGTTGAGGTCCAGCCCCGAACCGGGTACCCGGTCCGCCTGCGCCGGTTCCGACTGCGCCTGGTGCGCCTGGTGCGCCGCCCGGGCGGGCGTACCGATCGGCAACGGGCGCGGGGACAGCCCGGCCGGCGCACTCGCTTCGCGACCGTCGTGGCGGCGATCCGCCGCACCGGTCGTCGGCGCGGCCGGCTGCTGATCGGAAGCTTCGGCGTTGGGCTCGGCGGCCAACCCGATCTGCTCGTTGAGGATCCGGGTGACTGCCCGGCTTACCTCGCCCGGATCGGCGTCGTCAAACAGTTCGAGGCGCAGCGTATGGGCGCCGTCGGGATTGGTGCGTACCTGCGCCTGGCGCACCCCGCCCACAACCTGAACCGCGGCCAGCACGACGGAGACGTCGAAATCATCGGTCTGTACGGTGCCTTCGTCGTCCTCGTCACGCAGGTAGGTGGCGATGCGGGCCAGTTCGGGGACGGCCGCGGGCTCGCCGCCGGGCTCGTGCGCGACGCCCCGGACCCCGGGTACGTCGGGTTCGGCGGGTACCCGCTGGGGCAGCCCGACCGGGTAACGGGGTCGGGTC
>JAVHWE010000212.1:0-20969 GCA_032160285.1 Micromonosporaceae bacterium
CGGCCGATGTTGACCACGAGAAGCGAGCGCAGCCGCCCGTCCGGAAAGAACTCGGCGTCGACACCGGCGGGGTCGAATCCGGCCATCGGCCCGGCGGCGAGGCCGGCGGCACGGATACCGACGATGAGGTACCCGATCTGGATCGCGGCGTTGAACCGGGCCTGCGCCTGCCGGCCGGCGGCGTCCGCCTCCAGCCGGTCGGCGATCGCCGGCCGGTGTGGGAAGAGCCGGGGCAGGTACTCGTGGAAGGCGGTGTCCGCGGCGAGGATCGCCGCCAGCGGCGCACCGGCGGTCTTGGCCCGGTTGGGTTCCGCGAGGTACGGCAGCAGGCGCTGCCGGGCCGCCGCCGACCGCAGTACCACAATGCGCAGCGGTTGCGAGTTGAACGCCGTCGGGCCGTCGCGGACAAGGTCGTGGATGGCGCGGACTTGTTCGTCGGTCACCGCCTCGTCGGTGAACGCATTGGCGGTACGGGCCCCGCTGAACAGCAGCTCCCGCGCACCGGCGTCGAGCACGAACAGATCGGCGACGGATCGGGCCCTCACGCGGCGGATCCGGCCGGCCCGACGGCGGTCGCCAGGCGGGCGTATCCGCCCCGGTGGTAAAGGAGTGGACAGCCCGCAGCACCGTGCTGGCCGAGCAGCGGTTCGGCGAGCACGACGGCATGGTCACCGGCCACCACCCGGTCGACCACCCGGCACACCAGCCACGCCAGGGTATCGTCGAGGACCGGTACCCCGTGCGGACCGGCGTGCCACGCCGGGTGGGCGGCGAACCGGTCGATGCCGCTGGTGGCGAACGTCCGGGCCAGCGCCTGCTGCCGCTCGGCGAGCAGGTGGACGGCCACGTGGTCGGCGCGGGCGACCGCCGGCCAACTCGACGATGTGCGGTCGAGGCAGAACGACACCAGTGGCGGCTGAAGCGACACCGACGTGAACGAGGTGGCGGTGAACCCGGCCGGCGGCCTGCCGGGCACGGTCACCACGGTCACCGTGCTCGCCTGGTGGCGCAGCAGCGCGCGCAACATCCGCCCGTCCACAGGGGACGGCGCCGGCGGGTTGACGATGAGCGTCATCAGGATCCTTTCTGAGCTCGGGTTCTCACGGGGTCCGCCAGGTGGAGAACCGACGCTCCAGTGCCACCAGGAGCTGGTTGATGACCAGGCCGATGGCGGAGACGGTGATGATGGCGGCGTACATGTCGGGTACGTCGAAGTTGAACTGCGCGTACGTGATCAGGTAGCCGAGCCCGGCCTTGGCGCCGACCAGTTCGGCGGCGATGAGGATCAGGATCGAATAGGCCCCGGCGAGCCGGACGCCGGTGAAGATGGTGGGTACCGCGGCCGGCAGGACGACCTTGCCGAACAGCCGCAGCGGTGACAGGCCCAGCGACCGGGCGGCCTTGACCAGCATCGGGTCGACGGTGCGGACGCCACTGATCGTGTTGAGCAGGATCGGCCAGACGCAGCCGTACAGAATGATCGCGATTTTGGAGGTCTCGCCGAGCCCGAGGATGAGCACGAACACCGGCAGCAGGGCCAGCGCGGCGGTGTTGCGGAACAGCTCCAGCAGCGGGTTCAGCAGGATCGCGACCGGCTTGTACCAGCCGATGAGCAGTCCCAGCGGCACGGCGACGGCGATGGCGAGCCCGAACCCGGACAGCGACCGGACCAGGCTCGCCTCGACGTGCCGGGACAGTTGTCCGGTGGCCGCGAGCGTCCACCAGGCCCGGAGAACCCGCGACAGCGGCGGTAGGAACGTCGGGTCGACGAGGTTCAGCCGGGGTACCGTCTCCCAGACCGCCAGCAGCGCGACGATGGCGGCACCGCGCCCGACCGCGGATCCGAGCAGCGCCACCGGCCGGCGCCAGCGGTGTCGACGGACGGCGGTCGAGGTGGCGGGTACCGTGCCGGCGAGCGGAGCGCCCGGCTCGGCATCGACGTGGTACGTGAGACTAGTCAACGAGGGCCTCCCTGCGGCCGAGGTCGTGCTCTTGAGCCTGGGCCTTGCGCACCTCGTCGCGGAGCAAACTCCAGATCTGGTGGCGGTACCGGGCGAACGCGGGGTCCGAGCGCAGATCCTCGGCCTGCCGGCGCGAGGTGAGCGCAACGTCGATGATCTGCTTGATCCGGCCGGGTCGCGACGTCATGACGGCGACCCGTTGGCCGAGGTAGACCGCCTCGTCGATGCCGTGGGTGATGAAGACGACCGTCTTACCGGTCTCCTCCCAGATACGGAGCAGTTCGTCCTGCAGGCTGTCGCGGGTCTGCGCGTCCAGGGCGGCGAACGGCTCGTCCAGCAACAGCACGTCCGGGTCGAACGCGAGGCTGCGCGCGATCGCGACCCGTTGCTTCATGCCGCCGGACAGCTCGTGCGGGTACCGGTCACCGAAGCCCGACAGCCCGACCAGATCGAGAAAGTCCCGGGCCCGCCCGGGGCGTTCGCGGCGGGGAACGCCCTTGGCCTCCAACCCGAATTCGACGTTCGCCTGTGCGGTGCGCCACGGCAGCAGGGCGTACTGCTGGAATACGATGCCCCGGTCCAGACCCGGCCCGGTGACCGGCGAACCGTCGACGAGAATCCGCCCCGATGACGGCGTATTCAGTCCGCCGAGCAGATCCAGCAGCGTCGACTTGCCGCAGCCGCTGGGCCCGACCAGGACGAGAAACTCTCCATTGTGTACATCGAACGTGATGTCGTCCAGCGCGGTGACCTGCCGCCCGCGGGCGGCGAACACCTTGCCGACGTGACGGATGCTGATTTTGACGGTCATCGCCCGTCACCTCCGGGCCGGTACGGGTTGAACTCGTTGGTGTACAGCTCGGTCGCCTTGACGGTCCTGCCTTTGAGCTCCCCGTCCCTGGTCAGCCAGTCGATCCAGGTGGCGAACTCGCGGTCGGCGATGAGGCCGCCGGTGCCGGCCACGCCGGTGCTGCGCCAGTACCGCAGCGGGCTGTCGTCCTCGTTGCGGCCCCGGGCTTTGACAACCTTGATGTACTCCGCGACGACGGTGTCGCGCGGTTGAATCCGGGCCCACTCGATCGCCTTCGCGACCCCGGTGACGAAGGAACGTACGGTGTCGGGGTTGCGTTTGATGAAATCGTCGCGGAATACGTAGCTGCCCGCGGTGAAGCGGCCGAGCAGGTCGTAGTCGGTGAGCAGGGGGTGGATCCCGCCCCGGGCGAGGGCCTTGTCACGGAGGACGCCGCCGAGCACGGCGACGTCGATCTGGCCCGCCCGCAACGCCTGCTCGGTGTTGACCGGCGGTACCACCACCTCGGTGACCTTTTTGATGTCGGCGTCCGACAGTCCGTTGCGGGTCAGGTACGTCTTGAGCACCGCCTCGTGGTGTGCGCCCAGCGTATTCATGCCGACCTTCTTGCCGATCAGGTCCCGGGCCGACCGGATCGGGCTGCCGTCGACTACGTAGAAGCCGTTGTAGGACTGGTCGTCGACGCCGTAGTAGCCGATCACCGCCGTGATCGGCGCGTTCGCCGCCTTCAACTTGATGATCGCCCCGTTGAAGGCTCCCCCGACGTCGGTGTCACCCGTGGTGGCGGCCTGGATGTCCTGCGGACCGCTGATCGTGTTGCCGATCCACTTGAGCCTGACCTTGCCGAGGTAGCCGAGGTCAGCCGCCAGCTCCGGTAGTGTCACCGCACCCACCGACCCCTGGTAGCGCACCTCGTCGACCTGCTTGCCGGACGCGGCGCCGCTGGCCGTACCGCAGCCGGTCAGCCCCGACGTGACAACCGCGATTGCCAGAATCGTCCCCGCGAGGCGAGGTCTCCCGCTATGCATCGTTGGCTCCTTCAGGTCTATTCGCTCGGTCGGTCGCGTCGGACCGGGGCGACGACGGCGGTGGCTGCCATCGGTACGTCACGTGCGGATGCGCGGAACCGTCACCGGACGGCGCGGCCGCGGTGAACGGAGGATGCGATGACGGCGACGCCCCGAGAGATCCGCCGCACGGGCGGTGGCACGCCGCGGCCGCGGATCGGGGTCCGGCGGGCCGGGATCGGGTGCCGTGGCTGCGCATCGATGGCGAGGGGGCGCCGGCGGGACAACGGCCGCGTCGTCGCGGCGGCGATGTCGGGACCGTCGGCGGCCCCGCTACACCGTCAGACTCGACAGGCGCTGCTGCACACCCGGCCGAAGTCGACGAAGCGGCGCCGGATGAGACGCGTGCTTCGATTCATGCAAGCAACCTAGCCGCGGCGATGACCGGCTGTCAGCGACATGTGGCCCAACTCACCTAGTATTCCCATAGATTAGATAGGAGTTTGATCCGGCCCCGATCCTCCTCAGGGCAGTTCGGTGACATCGGCCGCGGGGCCGTCGGTACGCCACGACACGTCCAGCGTCGAGATGTGCAGGCCGCCGGCGAAGTCGACCACGACCCGGTCCGGCCCGCCCGACACGACCGTCATCGCGAACCCGGGTCGCGGCGTCGCGGACACCAGCCGCACCGAGCCCTGGCCGGCCCGGACGACGGCCTCGCCGCCGAACAGGCGGAAACTGCGCAGGTACTGACCGTCGCCCAGCGGAGTCCACCCGTCCACGGTGGACGGCGGTGGGGTGGTCTCCGGCGGCGGTGCCGCGGACGCGGTGGGGGCGACCGATCTCGCACCGGACCTCGACGGCGTCGGCCGGGCCGGGCCCGGCCGACCGGTCGGGCTCGGCGCGACGGGCGCGGCGGTGAGGCCCGCCCGCGGCGGACCCTGCTCGGCCGCGGGAACGGCGAGAAAACGGTCGGGTACCGCGGCGTCCAGCACCGCGCGCACGCCGAGCCACGAGATCACAATTCCGACACCGGTCGCCAGCATCCATCCAGCGACGTCTCTCGCCGTCTTCCACACCGGGGGCATGGCCGACATCCTCGCACCCCGGTACGGTGCGCCCCATGCCCCTGGTGCTCCTTGTCGAGGACGACAGCATCATCCGCACCGCATTGATCAAGAAATTGACCGGCGGCGGCCATGTCGTCAACGCCGTCGGCACCGCGCTGGACGCGCTGCGTGAGGTGGCCGTACGCCCCCCGGACGTGGTCATCCTCGACCTGGGACTGCCCGATGTCGACGGCGCCGCGGCCCTGCGGATGATGCGCGGCGACAGCGATGTCCCGGTCATCGTCGCCACCGCGCTGGCCGGGGAGTCCAACATCATCCGGCTGCTGAACGCCGGCGCCGACGACTACCTCACCAAGCCGTTCTCCGGTGATCACCTGCTGGCCCGCATCTCGGCGGTACTGCGCCGGCGCGCGACTGGAGCGGGGCGGCCGAGCACAGTGGAGGTCGGCCTGCTCCGCCTCGACCTGGCGCGGCGCGTGGCCACCCTCGACGATCGCCGTCTGGACCTCACCCGCAAGGAGTTCGAGTTGCTGGCCTATCTCGCGGCCCGGCCGGAGCAGGTCGTCACCCGTCAGGAGCTGATCCAACAGGTGTGGCACCAGGCGTACCGGGGAGCCGAGCAGACCGTCGACGTGCACGTCTCCTGGCTGCGGCGAAAGCTCGGCGAGACGGCGGCGAAACCGCGGTACCTGCGGGTGGTACGCGGGGTCGGGATCATGCTGGTGGATCCCCGGTGAGATGGGCCCTGATCCGGGTGGCGCTGGCGACGACCTCCATGGTCGCGCTGGCGTTCCTGGTACCGCTGCTGCTGATCGTCCACCAGATCGCCGCCGACCGTGCGCTGGTCGAGGCCCGGCAGCAGGCGTCGGCCATGGTTGCCGCCCTGGTGGTGACCACCGAGCGGACCGCCCTGGCGGAGGCCGCGGCCAGTACCGACGCCGGCGGCGCCGGGCGGCTCGCGCTGCACCTGCCGGGCGAACCCGTGGTGGGTACCGGCCGGGTGTCCGCCGATGATGTCGAGGAGGTCGCCCGGACCAGGCGCTCGGCGGTTCGCGACGCCCCCGGCGGTGTGTCGTACCTGCAGGCGGTGGCGGTCCGCGACGGGCGGATCGTGGTGATCGAGGTCTTCGTACCGGCGGCCGACCTCCAACGCGGCGTGCACACCGCCTGGCTGTCGCTGATCGGGGTCGGGGTCACCCTGGTGGCGGGCTCGGTGGCGGTCGCCGACCGGCTCGGTACCCGGATCGTGCGTGCGGTCCGCGACCTCGCCGCCGCCACCCACGGCTTCGGTTCTGACGGTCTGGCCGTGCGGGTCAAGCCGGCCGGCCCGCCGGAGCTGGCCGGGGTCGGGCACGCCTTCAACGCGATGGCCGACCGGATGGTCGGCCTGCTGCGCTCCGAACGCGAGCTGGCCGCGAACCTCTCGCACCGGCTGCGGACGCCGCTGACCGCGCTGCGACTGGATCTGGAGACCCGCGGGGGCTGGCCGGACCTGGCCCGGCTCCGGCAGACCGTCATGATCATGTCGGACGAGGTCGACGGCATCATCCGCACCGCCCTGGAGCCGTTGTCGGCGCGCACCGGCGACCGCTGCGACCTGACCGACGTCCTCGCCGACCGGCTGGCGTTCTGGGCGGTGCTGGCCGAGGACCACGGCCGGCCCTGGACGCTCATCGGCGGTGCCACGCCATTGTGGATCCCGGTCCGGGCGGCAGACGCCGCGATGGCGATCGACGCGCTGCTGGGGAACGTCTTCCACCACACGCCGGAGGGCACGCCGTTTCGCGCCGGCGTGGTGGGCAGCTGCCTCGTCGTGGAGGACGACGGCCCGGGCATCGCCGATCCGGACGGGGCGCTGCGGCGCGGTACCAGTTCGAGCGGGTCGACCGGGCTCGGGCTCGACATCGTCGGACAGTTCGCCGTCATGGCCGGCGGTTCGGTGGTCATCGAGCGGGCAACCAGCGGCGGCACGCGGATCGAGGTGTGTATTAAATCGACCCACAGCCAACCCTAACGGTACCTTAAACGATCTTGCTGCATTCGTCGGTGCGAATAACGTTCGCGGCCATGCATCGGAAATTCGCCATCCCCCTCATCGGTACGGGCGTCCTGATCCTCGCCGCCGGTACCGCCATCCAGGTCGCCTCCGCGGGCGAGTCAGCCAACTTCAGCGCCAAGTACTCCCAGGTAGAGTCGTGGGGCGGCGGCCTGATCGGTACCTTCACGGTCAGCAATCCGTCGGCGGAGGCCGCCTCGGACTGGAAACTGTCGTTCGGTCTCCCCCACGGCGCCAAGGTGACCGGCGTGTGGAACGCGACGCTGTCCGCGGCCGGCGGCACCTACACGGTCAAGCCGATCGCCCGGTCCAGGACGGTCCTCGGGCACGGCTCGATCGAGGTCGGGCTCACCGCCGCGGCCAACACCCCCGTTACCCCGGTCAACTGCACCGTCAACCATAAGAGCTGCCAGATCGACGCCGCGTCGACGGCGCGGATCGAGGCCGCGGCGGCCCCGGCTCAGCAGGGGACCAGCGAGCTGAATCCGGCCCCGGCCGATGCGCAGACAACCGACGGGTCAACCACCGGCGGCCCCGACGCCGCGGTGTCGGACGGGGCCGCCACGTCGACGCCCGACCGGACCGTGAGCACCGGCTTCGCACCGTACGTCTTCCTGCCCGCCGCCGGCCGTCCGCCGCTGGACGTCATCGCGGCCGGCAGCGGCGCGAACGGCCTGACCCTGTCGTCCCTGCTGCCCGCCACCAGCCGTGGGTGCGACCTGCTGTGGGGTGGCACGACGGCGCTGGGCACCTACGCTAACGAGATCACCAAGGCGCTCCGGCTCAAGGTCGGCGTCGTCGCCTCGGTCGGGGCCGGCGGCGGTACCGATCTCGCGGCGAACTGCGGCACCGTCGCCGCCGTGGAGGCGGCCCTGAACAAGGTGCTCGACCTCGGCATCCGTGATCTCGACATCACCATTCCGGGCGGCGTCCTCGACGACGTCACCGCCAACACGGTACTGGCGAAGGCGATCAAGGGTCTGCAGGTCCGGATCCACGGGCTGAAGGTCTCCTACACCATCCCCGCCGTCACCGACGGCCGGGCCAACTCGCTGGACGTGCTCGCCCAGCCCCTCGCCGTCGCCGGGACCGTCGGCGCCGTCATCAGCCGGATCAACATCCTCTCGGTGGACCGCAAGTCGCCGGTCGACGTGCTCGGTTCGCTGCTCGGAACCGCCGCACCGGGCGACACGGTCAGCACCTTGATCGACACGGCCACCGGGCTGCACCAGAAGATCATGCAGATCCAGGGGGTCGACGCGGCCACCGCCTGGGGTGCCCTCGGCGTGGTGCCGGTGCTCGGCGGCAACGACCTTCTCGGCCGGACGACGTCGCTGGTGGGCAGCGTCACCAAGCTGGTCTCCTTCGCCAAGTCCAACGGTCTGGGGCTGGTCAGCTTCCTGCCGCTCGACGTGGCGGGCGGCTGCGGCTCCACCGGCAACAGCCCGGCGCTGCTGCCGGTACCGCAGCTCGACTGCCTGGATCTGAACGTGCTTCCGCACTTCTTCGAGATCTCCGACATCTTCGGTCGCGTCCTGCGGTAGGCGATGGTCTCCGCTGCCCGGCCCGTTTCTGCCGGCGGGCCGGGCGGCGGTCTCGGGAACCGGCCGCTGCCCAGCCCGTATCTGCCGCGGGCTGGGCAGCGGTCGTTGTCCGTCCCCGACCGGCAGCCCGACCCGCGGTAGCCGGCACCGGCCGGGTGATCGTCGTCCACACCGCGCCGGTAGGCATGATTTCCCCCGGTCACGGCCCTGTTTGGTCGTAGGTTGAACCCAACAGCGCACCGGGTCGCCACGCGGCTCGGCGCGGTCGGGCCGACAGGGGGATACCACAATGTTCGTCCAGATCATCCAGGGCCGGGTTGCCGATCGTGACGGCCTGCGGGGCCGCCTCGACCTCTGGGTCTCGGAGCTGTCCGGCGCAGCGGCGGGCTGGCTGGGCTCGACCGGCGGCGTGACGGCCGACGGGACGGGTATCGCCCTCGCCCGATTCGAGTCCGAACAGGCCGCCCGCCGCAACAGCGACCGGCCCGAACAGGGCCGGTGGTGGGCCGACACCGAGAAGCTGTTCACCGGCGACGTGATGTTCCACGACAGCACCGACGTCACCCTGCTACACGGCGGCGGATCCGACCGGGCCGGATTCGTACAGGTCATCCAGGGCCGGGTCAGCGACGTCGACCGGGCCCGCGCGCTGTTGTCCGGTATGGAGGAGCCGCTGCGGCAGTTGCGGCCGGACGTTATCGGCGGTGAGATGTGCTGGCACGGCGACGACCGGTTCACCCAGGCCATGTACTTCACCTCGGCGGCGGCCGCCCGCGAGGGTGAGGGCCGGCAGCCGTCCGCCGAGGTGCTGGCTACCCTGCGGGAGTACCAGTCGCTGTCGCGCGACGTCGTGTACCACGACCTGACGGATCCGTGGCTGCACTCCCCCGCCTGAAAGGGGCTCGCCCATGACCTTCCTGGACCTGTATCAACGAGCCAGTCACTCGTTCGTCGAGCGCGCCAAGCAGGTCGGCCCCCGGGATTGGGACCGACCGACCCCGTGCGCCGAGTGGAGCGTCCGGGATCTGGTGAACCACCTGGTGTACGAGGACCGCTGGGTGCCGCCGCTGCTCGCCGGCCGCACCCTCGCGGAGGTCGGTGACCGGTTCGACGGCGACCTGCTGGGCACCGACCCGTTCGACGCGGTCGCCGACGCGGCCAACCGGGCCGAGGCCGCGTTCGCCGACCCCGGCGCGCTCGACCGTACCGTCGGCCTGTCGTTCGGGCCGACGCCCGCGCTCGAGTACGGCTGGCAGATGCTGGCCGAGCACCTGGTACACGGCTGGGATCTGGCGGTTGCCCTGGGCGCCGACCGGGAGCTCGATGCCGACACGGTGCGCGAGTGCGCCGCCTGGTTCGCCGACCGCGAGGAGTTGTTCCGGCACGCGGGTGCGATCGGCCCGCGGGTGGAGCCGACCGGTGACGCCAGCGAGCAGGACCGGCTGCTGGGTGCCACCGGGCGGGATCCACACTGGTCGCCGCCCGCTCGCTGACCCACGTGCCGTCGGTGGACGGCGCATTGGATGCTATCTATTCCAATACGCGCATGGTGAGCCTTATCGACGATGTCGGCAACCATCTGGACTTCTCGCCGGTCGCGCGGGTATCCGGTTTCGACTTTTCCCCGCGATTGGCCGCGCTTTCACCGTCGGCGTGCGACCCGACTCCGCGCGCGCCACCTCGGGATCGCCGCCCACCTGGGGTAACGTCACGGACGTATCGTCTCCACGCGGCGCTCACCGACGAGAGGAGCCAAAGTCGGGTTCCGGTTGCGTCCCGCTACCGACAGTTTGTTTCGGCTTCGTTGTCGACACCATAGCGGCACAGTTCGGTGACGCTATAACGATCGTTCATCGCGCTCTTCCCAGATTGCGGGCCTCCGGATAACGTTGTCACCCATTCATGGCGGCGTAACGGGGCGGTGCCGATGGCCTTCTGCTGTTCGGGAGAGTGGTGGTGCTCGGTTTCCTGCTCCGCCGGTTTGTGAACTACCTGGTTCTGATCCTGATCGCGACCGGGGTGGGGTACCTACTGGCGACCGCCACGCTGAATCCGCGCGCCAAGTACGACGCGCAGCAGCCGCATCCGCCGGAGGCGGCGATCAGCCGATCCCTGTCCGATCTGAACATGAACCCGGCTGACCCCGCGTTGACCCGGCTGGGCCGGTGGGCGAAGGGAATAGTCACCCACGGCGACTTCGGCCGCACCATCGACAACACACCGGTCAATGACGAGTTCGGCCGCCGGGTCTGGGTGAGTCTTCGGCTGCTGCTTCTCGGTACCCTGCTCGGGTCGGCGATCGGCGTCGCCGCCGGCGCCTACGGCGCGATCAACCAGTACCGGTGGTCCGACCACGCGATCACGTTCGGGTCGTTTCTGGTGCTGTCGATTCCGGTGTTCGTCCTCGCGGTGGCGCTCAAACAACCGGCCATCTCACTCAATCACCTGACCGGTACGAATCTGCTCCTGGTCCAGGGCGAGTACCAGGCCGGTCACGGCGGCTGGTCGCCGTCGGCCCTGCTCGACCGGCTGCAACACCTGGTGGTGCCGACCGTGTCACTCGCGTTCGGCCTGGTCGCCTTCTACAGCCGGTACCAGCGGGCGACCATGCTCGACGTACTCGGCAGCGATTTCCTGCGTACCGCGCGGGCCAAGGGCCTACGCCGGCGTCGCGCCCTGATCCGGCACGGTCTGCGGGTGGCGCTGATTCCGATGGCGACCTTTTTCTCGTACCAGTTCGTGCTGATGTTCGTCGGCGCCATCTTCACCGAGAAGATCTTCGGGTGGCACGGAATGGGTGAATGGTTCATCGATTCCATCACCAAGAATGACATCAACTCGGTGAGCGCGGTCGTGCTCTTCTCGGCGGTACTGGTACTGCTCGCCGGAATGCTGGCCGATCTCGCGTATGCCGCTCTCGATCCGCGCGTGCGGGCCCGGTAGGAGGCAACAATGAGCGTGGATCCGGTCGTCCTCGCCGAGGTCACCGTCGAAGCGGCGGGAGGCCCACCGGTCCCGACCGGCGGGGCCCCCGCGGCGCCCGGAGCGCCGCCGGAGCGACCGACCCATTCCCGCGGCCGGATGGTGGTGCACCGCTTCCTGCGCAAGCGGATGGCGGTGGCCGGACTGGTCACCCTGGTCGCCCTGTTCGTGGTGGCCTTCGTCGGACCGCACCTGAGCCGGTGGGGCTACGACCAGAAGGACTTCGACGCCTTTCTGTCCCCGCCGTCTGCTCGGCACTGGTTCGGTACCGACCAGACCGGCGCGGATCTGTACGCCCAGACCCTGCGTGGCATGCAGAAATCACTGATCATCGGCCTGCTGACGGCGTTGATCGCCACCGGCGTGGCGGCTTTCGTCGGGGCCACCGCCGGGTACTTCGGCGGCTGGGTCGACCGGGCCCTGATGTGGGTGGTCGACCTGCTGCTGGTGCTGCCGGCGTTCCTGCTGCTGGCGCTGCTGTCACCGAAGTTCCGGGGGCGCAGTTGGCTGCTGTTCGTGGTGCTGCTGGCGGCCTTCGCGTGGATGATCACCTCACGGGTCGTCCGCGGCATGACGCTGTCGCTCAAGGAGCGGGAGTACGTGGAGGCGGCCCGGTTCATGGGGGTGCCCGCATACCGGATCATCGCGCGCCACATCCTGCCGAACATGTCCTCGCTGCTGATCATCGACGCGACGGTGAACGTCGGTGTGGCCGTCATCGGCGAGGCGGGGCTGGCCTTCTTCGGCTTCGGCATCCAGCCGCCGGACATCTCGTTGGGCACCCTGATCTCCGACGGCAGCGTCGCGTTCCTCACCGACAGTTGGCTGTTCTACGTCCCGGCCGGGGTGCTGGTGCTGATCGTGCTCGCGGTCAACCTGGTCGGCGACGGGCTACGCGACGCCTTCGACCCGACCGCCACCTTCCGGCAGGGCTCCCGCTGATGGGCACGGACGCTGACGGCCGCGGGCGTGACGCCGGCGAGGTGTACCGGTGACCGCCGTCCGTGACCAACCCAGCGCCTGGGCCACGACGGAGCCCGAGGTTATTCTCGCCGTCGACGACCTGCACGTGACCTTCCCCGGCGCGGGTGGTGGCGTGCGTGCCGTGCGCGGCCTGTCATACCAGGTACGGGCCGGTGAGGTCGTCGGCATCGTCGGCGAGTCGGGCTCCGGCAAGTCGGTGTCGTCGCTGGCCGTGATGGGCCTGCTGCCTCCCGGCGCGCGTACCGTCGGTTCGGTCCGCTACCGCGGCAAGGAACTGCTGGACCTCGACGACCGGGCGGCGTCTCGGATCCGGGGCCGCGAGATCTCGATGGTCTTCCAGGACCCGCTCTCCGCGCTGACACCGGTGTACACGGTCGGCGACCAGGTCGCCGAGGCGCTGCGGATCCACTCCGACATCAGCCGTGAGGCGGCCGGCCGGCGCGCCGTCGAGCTGCTCGACCTGGTCGGGATACCGAACGCGAAGGCGCGGGCCGGCGCGTTCCCCCACGAGTTCTCGGGCGGCATGCGCCAGCGGGTGACGATCGCCATCGCCATCGCCAACGACCCGGATCTGATCATCGCCGACGAGCCGACCACCGCGCTCGACGTCACCATCCAGGCGCAGATCCTCGAGGTGCTTAAGACCGCGCAGCAGGCGACCGGCGCGGCGATCGTCCTGATCACCCACGACCTCGGCGTGGTGGCCGGCTTCGCCGACCGGACGATCGTCATGTACGCCGGCCGCGCGGTCGAGACGGGTACCACCGAGGACGTCTTCTACCGTGCCAGGATGCCGTACACGATGGGGCTGCTCGGCTCGATCCCGCGGGTGGACGCCGCCGGCCGGCAGCCGCTGACCCCGGTCGAAGGCGCCCCGCCGGCCCTGTCCGACCTGCCGCCCGGTTGCCCGTTCGCGCCGCGCTGCCCGATGGTGATCGACCGGTGCACCACCGTCGAACCGGACCTGCTCCGGCTGGTCGGCTCCGGCGACCGGCACTTCGCCGCCTGCCACCGCAGTATCGAGATCGAACTGTCCGGGCTGACCGGCACGGATGTGTTCACTGTCGGCGTCACCCCGCCGCCGGCGGCCGAGCGGTTCGACCGGTCGGCGCGGCCGGTCGTGCTGGAGGTCCGCGACCTGGTCCGGCACTATCCGCTGACCCGCGGGCAGGTCTTCCGACGCCGGGTGGGTACGGTCCGCGCCGTCGACGGCATCAGCTTCGACATCCGGCAGGGTGAGACGCTCGCGCTGGTCGGGGAGTCCGGGTGCGGCAAGACGACCGCCCTCACCGAGGTGCTGCGGATGGTCCGCCCGCAGGCGGGCTCGATCGTCATCCTCGGCCGGGACACCGCGACGATGTCGGCGCGACAACGGTTCACCACCCGCCGGGACGTGCAGATCGTGTTCCAGGACCCGTTCGCGTCGCTGGACCCGCGGCTGCCGGTGGGCGACATCCTGGCCGAGCCGCTGGCCACCCAGGGGGTACCGAAGGCGCAGCGGCGCCGCGAGATCCCGGAGCTGCTGCGGCTCGTCGGGATGGAGGCCGAACACGCCGGCCGGTACCCGCACGAGTTCTCCGGTGGGCAGCGGCAGCGGATCGGCATCGCCCGCGCGCTGGCCCTCAAACCGCAGCTGGTGGTCCTCGACGAGCCGGTCTCCGCGCTGGACGTGTCGATTCAGGCGGGCATCATCAACCTGCTCGCGAAGCTGGGGCTCGACCTGGGCCTGTCATACCTGTTCGTCGCGCACGACCTGTCGGTGGTGCGCTACCTCGCCGACCAGGTGGCGGTGATGTACCTGGGGAAGATCGTGGAGAGCGGGCCGGTGGACCGGGTCTTCGCCGCGCCGACCCACCCGTACACCCAGGCGCTGCTGTCCGCCATCCCGTTGCCTGACCCGATCAAGGAGCGGCAGCGGCGGCGGATCCTGCTCGTCGGCGACCTGCCGAGCCCGGCCGATCCGCCGTCCGGCTGCCGGTTCCGGACGCGCTGCCAACTCTTCGCGACCCTGTCCGCCGACCGCCAGGTCGCCTGCGTCGAGCGGGAACCGGTGCTGCGGTACGCCGACGGCCCGGCCGTCGCGACGACGGCGGGGGGTTCGGCCGTCGGCGCGACGACGGCGGGTGCGCCGCCCGTCGGCGCGACGACCGGTGGCGCGGTTGCCGGCGAGCACGCGGCCGCGTGCCACTACGCGCACGTCGTCGATGTGCTCAGCACCGACCCTTGACGTGCCGGACACCGAGCCCCGACCCGCCGAGCGGTCCGCTCGGCACCGAGACCTCCATCCGATAACACGCATCTACCGACGAAGTATGGGAGGGGACCTGTGAGGCGACGGATTGTGCTCGCCGGGCTCGTGACACTGGTGGTGTCCGGGAGCGCGGCGTGCGGCGGAGGCGGCGGCTCGTCCGGCGCCACGAAGGCGCCGGCGGCCAAGTCCGGGGTGAACGCGATCGCGGCCACCGCGCGGGGCTCGGTGAAGCAGGGCGGTCAGTTCGTCTGGCCGGTCACCGAGATCGCGCCCAACTTCAACTTCAACGAACTCGACGGAACGAACGCTGACGGCGCGAGGGTTATCAATGCCCTGATGCCGCGGTTGTTCATCATCGACGCCGCCGGCAGCCCGCACTGGAACAAGGACTACCTGGCGTCCGAGCCGGTGCTCAAGACCGACCCGAAGCAGGTCGTCACCTTCGACTTCAACCCGAAGGCGAACTGGTACGACGGGACCCCGATCACCTGGGAGGACCTGTTCTCGCAGTGGAAGGCCAACAACGGCGAGAACCCGGCGTACAAGATCTCGTCGTCCAACGGCTGGAAGAGCATCGAGAGCATCGTCAAGGGCAAGGACGACCGCCAGGCCGTGGTCACCTTCAAGGACAAGTACGCGGACTGGCAGCCGCTGTTCAACGTCTTCTACCCGAAGTCGACGAACGCCGATCCGGCCGTGTTCAACGAGGGGTGGATCGACAAGATCCCGACCACCGCCGGACCGTTCAAGTTCTCCGCGCTCGACAAGACCGCACAGACCATCACGCTGGTCCCCAACGAGAAGTGGTGGGGCAACAAGCCCAAGCTGGACAAGATCATATTTAAGGTCGTCGACGACACCGCGCAGGCCGACGCGCTGGCCAACGGTGAGATCGACTTCATGGACATCGGCGCCAACGTCAACAGCTACAAGCGGGCGAAGACGCTCACCGACAAGATCGACCTGCGCCGCGCGGGCGGCCCCAACTTCCGCCACATCACGATCAACGCGGCCCGCCCGCAGCTGTCGGACAAGTCCGTGCGCCAGGCGCTGGCGATGGCGATCAACCGGCAGACGCTCGGTAAGGCCCTGCTCCAGCCGCTGGACATCGAACCGCAGGTGCTCAACAACCACATCTTCATGACCAACCACGGCGCTTACAAGGACAACGCCGGGGCGGTCGGCAGGTTCGACCCGGCCAAGGCGAAGTCGATGCTGGACGCGGCCGGCTGGAAGCTCGACGGCGACATCCGCAAGAAGGACGGCGCGCCGCTGGCCATCAACTTCGTGATCCCGGCGAACGTCCAGGCGTCCAAACAGGAGTCCGAGCTGATCCAGTCGATGCTCAAAGACGTCGGCGTCACCGTGACCATCAAGGCGGTACCGCTGGCGGACTTCTTCGACAAGTACATCACCCCCGGCGACTACGACTTCACCGTGTTCTCCTGGTTGGGTACCGCCTTCCCGGTCAGCTCGACCGAGTCGGTCTACAAGAAGCCGGTCCCCGACGACAAGGGCCAGCTGCAGATCGAGCAGAACTACGCCCGGGTCGGCAGCGACGAGATCGACAAGCTGTTCGCGCAGGCGACGGCCGAACTCGACAAGACCAAGCAGAACGAGATCGGCAACAAGATCGACGCCGCGCTGTGGAACGAGGTCGGCGTGCTGCCGATGTACCAGCGGCCGGATCTCGCCGCGGTACGCAAGGACGTCGTCAACTTCGGTGCGTTCGCGTATGCCAGCGTGATCTACGAGGACATCGGGTACAAGCAGTAAGGGACCACACCGGCGGTGGGTGGGGCGACACCCACCCACCGCCGCGCCCACCCGGTTACGGGGTGAGCCGGTGCAGGTCGCGCGGGAACAGCGTGACCTGACGGACGTTCGGTACGTCGAGCAGGCGCGCCAGGAACCGTTCCAGCCCCAACGCGAAGCCACCGTGCGGCGGCATACCGTGGCGCATCGCCTCCAGGTACCCGGCGTACGCCGACCGGTCCGTCTCGCGCCCGGCCAAGGCGCGGACGTAGTCGGCGTACCGGTGCAGGCGCTGACCGCCGCTGACCAGTTCCACGCCCCGGAAGATCAGGTCCATCCCGCGCGAGTAGCCCGGCCGCGCCGGATCCGGATGCGTGTAGAACGCCCGGTGCGCGACCGGGTAGCCCTCGACGAACACGAAGTCTGAACCGTGCTCGCGCAGCGCCCAGTCGCCGATCCACCGCTCATGCGCGGGCGCGAGGTCCGGTTCGCCGGTCACGTCCACCCCGGTCGCGTTACTGATCATCTCCAGTACGTCGGCGAAGTGCACCACCAGGGGCGTCTCCGGAAGCGCCGGCATGGTGACGCCGAGAAGGTCGAGCGAACGCCCGGCGGACGTCCGGATGCCGGCGAGCATGCCGGCGACCGTCGCGTGGCACACCGCGATCACGTCGCGGTGGTCGTCGATGAACCCCAGCTCGGCGTCGAGTGACGTGTACGAGGCGAGGTGGCGGGCGGTGTCGCTCGGTTCGGCGCGGAACACCGGTCCGACCTCGTAGACCCGTTCGAAGACGCCGACCATGATCTGCTTGTAGAGCTGCGGCGACTGCGCCAGAAAGGCCGGCCGGCCGAAGTAGTCGAGGGCGAAGACGGTGGCTCCGCTCTCGGTTGCCGCCCCGACGATTTTCGGGGTGTGGATCTCGACGAACGACATCTCCTCGAGCGTTCTCCGGAAGCCGCCGACCGCCGCCGCGCCGATGCGGTGCGTGGCGGCGAGCGTCGGATGGCGCAACGCCACCGGCGCGTGGTCGAGCATCGTCGGCAGGCTCGTCCGGAGCTCGGGCCGGTACAGGTCGAACGGTGCCGGCTCGGCGGGGTCGGTCAGTGCCTCGATCACCGGCGAGATGATTTCGACTCCGCCCGGCGCGGACGGCCGGCCGGCGACCGTACCGACGACGGCGACCGTGGTCCCCTCCGGCAGGGTCTCCACGAGCGCGCGGGTGCGGCTGTCGGCCACGACGACCTGGGTCAGACCGGCGGCGTCGCGAAGAATCACAAAGGCGACCGACTTCAGCAATCGGCGTCGATGGATCCACCCCGCGACGCGTACGGTCCTGCCGACGTGTTCGGACAGCTGGATGGACAGGATGCGTTGCACGGTGACCTCCTGATGGTTCGCAACGCTCCCCTGCAGACGTGGGCGAGCGGATCCTCGCGGTAGCACCACACCCTCGCCGTGCCGCCATCCCGCGCGGCACCGCCTCGACAAACCCATGACGTGGGCGATCCGGCGGGACCTCTACGGGGCCTGACGCTCCATCGTCGCTGTCGCCGGCGACCCTACCCCGGCCTGGCCCAGCCCATCGACCGAATTGTCGCGACGCCGGCCATCGTGGGCCCCGGCCAATACGAACGGACGTGGGTGCTTTCCATGACACATCAAGCTCCTCGCGCGGTGACTGAAGTCGTGGCCGGCCAGCACGCGATCCCTACCGGTACGACCCGGGCGGCTGGGGAGGGGGAAGTCCCCACCGCCCGGGTCGGTCACTGTGCGGTGTCTAGCAACTCACCTGGTCGCCGGGGTCAGAGGTGCAGACGTCGTTGCCGAAGCTGTGGCCGATGATGACGTCGTTGCCGCTGATCCCGTCCGCGCCGAAGATCAGGTCGGCGCTCAGGCCACCCTCGAGCCGGTTGGCCTGACCGTCGCCGGAGATGAGGTTGCGTCCGGTACCGCCGATGACGTTCTCTACGTCGGTCGCGAGGAAGTCGCCCTCGCCCGGCTCACCGTCGTTGGCCGTCCCGTCCAGGGTCAGGTTCAGGATCGTGTTCCGGCCGGCGTTGTTGCGCCCCTGGTAGTTCGCGGTGTCGATGCCGTTGCCGCCGAAGAAGAAGTCGCTTCCGTCGACGGCGACCGTCGCGGCGAACGTGTCGTCGCCGTCGCCGCCGGATGCGGTGTCGTTGCCGAGGCCGCCTCGGAGTTCGTCGTTGCCGGCACCGCCGCTCAGGAAGTTGTCGCCGGGCCCGCCGATGAGGGTGTCGTCGCCGTCGTCGCCGAACAGCGAATCGGACCCGCTACCGGCGATGATCGTGTCGTTGCCGGCGTCGCCGGTGAAGTTGCCGCCGCCGCCGGTTCCGTTGCTGGTCAAGGTGTCGTTGCCGGCATTGCCCTTCATGAGCGATCCCGCCGGTCGCCCCGCCGGGAAGGTCAGCACGTCGTCACCGGTACCGCCGAAGAGAGAGAAGCCGCCGGTCAACCGGTCGTTGCCGGGCCCGCCCGTGAGGCTGTACTGAAGGGTGGTGAACGTGGCGTTGATGACGTCGTTGCCCGACCCGCCCTCGACCTGTTCCACGCTGTTGGCGTCCACCAGGTCGCCCTCGCCGGACAGGCCGTCGTCGGCCAGCCCGTTCAGGTCGACACTGACCGCCGCGGTGCGGGCCGCGTACGAGACGAGGTCGGGCCCGTCGACCGGCCCGGCGGGGCCGCCGACGAACCTGTCGGCTCCGTCCGCGGTGGCCTCGGCGACGAACGTGTCGGCGCCGTCGCCGCCGTCGACGACGTCATTGCCGGGGCCCGCGCAGACGGTGTCGTCACCGGCCAAGCCGGAGATGGTGTCGTTGCCGGCCAGGCCCGCGATCACGTCGGCTCCGGCGGTACCGGTGATCGTGTCGTTGCCCGCGGTGCCGACGATCGTGGCCGTCCGGCCATTGCAGAGGGCCGCCGCCTGGGCGGGTGACGCGACCGCCACGGCGGTGACGGTCATCGCGGCGGCGGCGAGCAGTGCCCATGTCGTTCGCATGATTCTCCCGGTCGGAATGGTGCGCGGGTACCGGCGAGGTCCGCCGGCGTGGCCGCAGCCACCCGACTACCGTCGACGACGGCGATGGGCAACCAATGGGCAATCAATGGGAAGCGGCCGAGCACCGACGACGCGGCCTGGCGAGCGACCGTCAGGTCGCGGTTGGTCGCCGGGTCGCGCCGCGCCCGGGGATCACGCGCCGGCGACGGCGACCACGCCGGTGAGGGTGCCGACGAACGCCCTGCCGCGCGACAGTGTCGGCGACGCGAAGTGCGGCGCCTCGCCGACCGCGATCTGCTGGCGGACGGCGCCGGTCGCCGGGTCGAGCGCGTACAGGATGCCGGCGTCGTAGTCGACGACCCAGACCGCGCCGCCGCCGATCACGGGTGAACCGCGGGCCGGCACCCGGGCGTGCCAGCCGACCGTGATCCGGCCGGCGCCGTCCACCGTGACCGAGCGGGTACCGTCGGAGCACGGCACGTACACCGTGTTGCCGCTCACCGCGGCACCGCCGAAGGCCGGACACACGTTCGCCTGCGCCACCTCACCGCCTATGCCGCCGAGGGTGTCGGGGCGCAGCACATAGCCGGTACCGCGCTTGCCGTCGATGTACACGAAGGACCCGACCGCGAGCGGTGTCATCGAACCCAGGTCGAGGTCGCCGGAGTTGTCGGCGGCCCAGGTGGCCGGCGAGAACCGGTCCAGCAGGGTCAGCTCGCGATCCAACGCGATCACCGAATCGCTGCCGTCGTAGCCGGAGGTCGACTCGCCGTTGCCGGCCGCGTACATCAGCCGGCCGCCGATCACGGTGCCGCCGCCCGGCGCCCAGATCCCGCCCTCCCGGGGGGTGGGGATGGCGTAGCTGACCGTCGGACCGTCACCGACCGTCGGCAGGCCGACCACCGAGCCGATGTACTGCGCGCAGTCGCCGGCAAGCCCGCCGAACGCCACGTAGACCCGCCCGTCGACCAGGTTGAGCGCGGAGCGTTGCTGGTGGGCGAGCCGGTCACCCTTCGGCGGGTCGGCGGTGCGTCGCTGGCGCACCGCGCCGGTGGCCGCGTCGAGGCTCACCAGCACGTGCTCGCCGCCGGTGATCTCGGCCAGGGCGAACAGCAGCCCGGTCGCCGGGTCGTACACCATCGTGCTGGTGATCCCGAGTGGATCGATGTTGCCGCACGGCAGCGCCGACCGGGGGACCGGCGTCCCGAGGTGCGTCGACCAGGCCACCGCGCCGGTCGACGCGTCCAATGCGTACACGGTGTCGTTCTCGGTCGCCGCGAGCACCCGGTCACCGACCACCAGTGGCTGCCCGTAGACCGCGCCGTCGAGCCTCGCCTGCCAGGCCCGGGTCAGCGTGCCCAGCGCGGACAGGCCCGGCGCCACCCCGGCACCGCTGTTGTCGTGGTGGTACGTGGTCCAGTCCGCCGGGGCGGCACAGGCCGGTGCCGCCGGCCCCGCGCGGAACGGCACGCCCCAAGCCCACGGCAGCGGCGCGGCCGGGTGCGCCGACGGGCCGCACCCCGCGACCCCC